>CAYJHT010000081.1:0-7752 GCA_964369615.1 uncultured Desulfovibrionaceae bacterium | reverse complement strand
ACGTGTTTTTTCTGAAAAGCTTGTGGGGGGAAACTTTTTTTGGGAAAAAAAGTTCCCCCCCACACCCCCCTTCAAAAAAACCATCTGTTTAACTAGGTAATTGGCGCTTTTTGATGAGGAACTTGAATATTTTTTTAAGACTATCTTAAAAAATCACCTTGCGTTTACGTTTGTTTTTAGACAATACACATGCAAAAAGCTTGCTTGCAAGAAAAAGCATCCGGCAGCTGTTTTTACGTGTTAAACAGCTGTTTTTTTGAAAGGGGCTTTGGGGGACTTGTGCCTTTCAAAAAAACTTCAACCCAACAAGCTACTCAAAGAGGTCGGTTATGGAATCATTCGGCGTCGTTTTAGACGCTCTTCCCTATATCTTGGGGGGCAGTGTTGTGACCCTTGCAAATGTGGGCATCGCCCTTGCAATGGGACTTGTCATGGGGGTGCCCTTGGCTGTAGGGCAGGTGTACGGCCCTTGCTGGATGCGCCGATGTATTGCAGTCTATGTCTGGTTTTTTCGTGGTATTCCTATTCTTGTCCTCTTATTTCTCTGTTTTGGCTTCTTCGTTTCCCTTGGACTTCCGGCAAACCCTTTCGTCATTGCCTGTATCGTCCTTGGCTGTACAAGTACAGCCTACCAATCGCAAATTTATCGCGGCGCCATTCAGGCTCTGCCACAAGGGCAAATCAAAGCCGCAAAAGCGCTTGGCATGACACAAAGCACGGCTATCAGGCACATCATATTGCCACAAGCTTTGCGCATGTCTATTCCCGGCTTTGCCAATGAATTTTCTATTATATTGAAAGATTCCGCCATATGCTATGTACTCGGCACCCAAGAAATTATGGCACGCGCAAACTTTGTCGCCTCGCGCACCCATGAGCACTTGCTCCTTTTCGCCGCCGCAGGCCTTTTATACTTTATCATTACCCTCGTAGGCGTGCGACTCTTACGCGCACTTGAGCAACGCATCTATATACCGGGCTATGCCGTAAACTAAAAGGAATGTCATGACAACTCAGACACAAAATATGTCCGAAACTTCCCCCGTGTTGCGCGTGGAAGGGATACACAAGACACTAGGCGGCAAAGCAATTTTGCAAGACTGTTCACTCACCTTGCGTCGCGGTGAACTTAAGGTACTCATAGGCCCTTCTGGCGGCGGCAAAAGTACCCTCCTACAATGTATAAATTGCCTCATTCCACCCGACAGCGGAAAAATTTATCTTGAAAACGAAGAACTTGACACACACAACATGCACAAACTTTGCAACTTTCGCACGCAAGTAGGCATGATATTTCAAGACTTCAACCTCTTTGACCACCTCACCGCCGAAGAAAATGTCGCCATAGCACTCAAAAAAGTGCGCAATTTTTCCAAACACGATGCCAAACACCGCGCCCTAAAAGAATTGCATCGCGTCGGCCTTGCCGAACGCACAACACTCTACCCTGCCCAGCTCTCCGGCGGTCAAAAACAAAGAGTCGCCATCGCACGTGCCCTTGCGATGGACCCCAAGGTCATCTTGCTTGACGAGCCAACATCTGCACTTGACCCGGAACTTGTAGGCGAGGTCTTGGCTGTAATCCGCGACCTTTCAAAGGCCGGCATGACTATGATCATGGCAACGCACCAAATGGACTTTGCGCGCGCGCTTGCTCATGAAATACTCTTTATGCAGAGCGGCGTGATTATTGAGCGCGGCACGCCTGCAACACTTCTTGCGCCGAATGCAGACACTCGTACACGCGCATTTTGTACGAAAGTGCTTGATATGGACACAAACGAACAATGTAAATGCGGAGCAGACGAACAAACAACCAAGGCTCACGGAGCCACAGCATGATAGATCTTCCCTTTTTGACAGACACTCTTATGCCCGCCCTCAACAAAGGGCTTATCATGTCCATTGCACTCATTATTCCGGCAAGCATCTTGGGTTTTCTTGGGGGCATTGCAGTAGGCATTCAGCGTGTTTATGGAGGGCCTTTTTTGCGGAAGATGGGCAATGCCTATGTGGCACTTATCCGCGGTGTGCCTCTTGCGGTGCAACTTATGATGATATATTACGCCCTTCCAAAGATTGGCCTCTACTTTGACCCATACGGCGCCGCACTCACAAGCTTTGTACTGTGTAGTTCCGCCTATCATTCCGAATATATACGCGGCGCACTCTTCTCTATTCGTCAAGGCCAAATGAAAGCCGCTCATGCCCTTGGCATGAGCACCTTGCAAAGCATAATCTGGATTATCATTCCACAAGCCGCCAGACGCGCCTTGCCGGGCTGTGGCAATGAAATCATCTATCTTATCAAATATTCCTCCCTCGCCTATCTTGTAACCTGTATGGAGCTTATGGGAGAAGGGAAGGTCGTTGCGTCAACCACATTCCGCTTTACAGAGGTCTTTCTTGTAGTGGGTCTTTACTATCTTGCTATGGTGACCCTGGCTACATGGCTCTTGCAATGGCTTGAAAAGCGCTTCCACGTGCCGGGCTTTGGATCGCAATAAATGTCCATCCCCCATCACTGGCGAGACATTATTGCCGACACTCACTGCGCCCCGCTTGCGCATGTGCAAAAAATTCTTACGCAGGGTGTACGCGTACACCCTGCGCCCGACGACATATTCAATGCTCTGAAACTTGTCACACCTGACAACGTGCGCGTCCTTATTCTTGGTCAAGACCCGTACCACGGAAGCCATAATGGCCTGAGCGAAGCGCACGGCCTTGCATTTTCTGTACGCCCACCTTGTCCCACGCCACCATCACTGCGAAATATATTTAAGGAAATACAAAGAGATATCTATAATGGCGCCCCCCTACCCAAGGCAAGCACCGACCTCACTCGCTGGGCAGAACAAGGCGTCCTCCTTTGGAATACAGCACTCAGCGTAGAAGACGGACGCGCCCATTCTCACGCGCACATTGGCTGGCAAGCAGTGACGCACGCTGTCCTCTCCGCCATAGCCAAGCGCCCCCTTGCAGTCCTCCTCTGGGGAAAACACGCACAAAGTTTTGCGCCCCTTTTTGCTAACCCGCAACATCTCATTCTTACAGCAGCGCACCCTTCACCCCTGTCTGCCTTCCGCGGTTTTCACGAGTGCGGGCATTTTTCCGCCGTGAATGCATGGCTTAGTGAAATGCCTATTCAGTGGTAACAGGGCACGTCATTTTAGTTTGTTTTTGCTAGGGGTTGTTTCTAAATAAAGATATTGTTTTGAAGGGGGGTTTGGGGGAAAGCTTTTTGTATTTTTTTTCTTGGGGGGAAACTTTTTTTAGGAAAAAAAAGCTTTCCCCCCACAAGGCTTTCAGATATTTGGATTACCTTATAGGTGCTTACTGACCGATATCCCAATCAAGACCGAAGCGATCGTGGAGGATGCGCACGGCAAGCTCGACGTACTTTTCTTCGATAAGGATGGTTACCTTAATTTCAGACGTGCTAATCATAAGGATATTAATATTTTCCTTTTGGAGCGCGTCGAATGCGGAGGCAGCAACACCTGAGTGATTGCGCATGCCTACACCAATAGCAGACACCTTTGCCACATTGACATCGTGAATAACGCCGTCCGCCTTCACTTTCTGTGCGATTTCTTCTGTAAGCTGCAATGTCTTTTGCAAGTCTTTACGAGAGACGGTGAAAGTCATATCGGTGATGCCGTCGCGGCTTGTATTTTGAATGATCATATCCACAAGGATGCCACGCTCTGACAAGGGGCCAAATATCGCGGCAGCAATGCCTGGATTATCAGGGACACCTTGCAGTGTTACACGGGCTTGATCTTTGTCGTATGCGATGCCGGAAACAAGAACGGCTTCCATGGTTGAATCCTCCTGAGTTACCAAGGTACCCGGATTGTCCGTGAAGGTGGAGCGCACCCGCACAGGTACCTTATATTTCTTTGCAAATTCCACAGAACGGATATGCAGCACCTTCGCCCCCATGCTTGCCATTTCCAGCATTTCATCGTAGGAAATCTTGTCCATTTTACGTGCGCTGTAGCAAATATTGGGGTCTGTGGTATAAACGCCTTCTACGTCAGTATAAATTTCACATTCTGCAGAATCAAGAGCGGCAGCCATGGCCACAGCAGAAGTATCAGAGCCGCCTCGCCCAAGTGTGGTTATGCAGCCATCGTGGGTACAGCCTTGAAAGCCAGCCACGACAAGAACGTCATAATTTTCAAGAAGTGAATACAGTTTTTTGCTGTCAATGGAGAGAATACGGGCATTTCCAAAGTGATTATCTGTAACGATGGGTATTTGAAAGCCTAAGAGGGAACGCGCCTTGATACCAGCGTCCTTAAGCAGCATGGAGAAAAGGGCAATGGAAACTTGTTCACCTGTAGAGACGAGGGCATCACACTCAGCAGAGTCGGGACTTTCCGACCATGTATTGGCAAGACCAAGAAGATGATTTGTTTCTCCCGCACGCGCGGAAAGCACCACAACCATCTTATAGCCACGATCAAGACCAGCCATGACCTTTTCGCGAACTTGCTTCATGCATTCAAGGTTGGCAACGGATGTACCACCGAATTTTTGCACTAGGATTTTCATGTTTGTGTCCAAATGATGTTATCCAAATTTTCAAGCAGACGGATTGCAAGGGCACCGTGCACCTGCACCTTAGCCAAACGTCCATCTTGGCACATTTCAAAGCGAATGTCTAGCGCGCCCTCAGGCCTCTGATCGATAGGGAGCAAATCTGCCCACTCAAGAAGGACGATTGTACGCCCGTCATCGAATCTTTCGGCAATCTCCTCCGGCAGATACCCTTGGACGCGGTATAAATCGCCGTGGAGAACAGGAGGCTGTGTGTCATAATGGTGGCACAGGGTGAAACTTGGACTTGCTACTTCTGCCTCTTCACCACATGGCAGAGCATGCACAAAAGCACGCGCAAATGTCGTCTTGCCGGCACCAAGTTCGCCATGCAAAAGTATTGCAGGCACGAAGAACTGAGAGGCAGACGAAAAAGACTCTAGTCTTAACTGCCCAAGAAGCTGTAACAAAGCGCGCGCAACACCTGCGCCAAAGTGCAATGTCTCTTGCGGCGTCCTTAGTAAAAACGTGCGCATTGTCTCCTCACTTTTTCCCGTCTCACTTATTTGCCGACATAGGTCTTCAAAACGACAAGAAATTCTTTAATGTCAATCGGCTTTGAGACATGCGCATTCATACCTGTCGCAAGGCAGCGGTCAACATCCTCTTGAAAGGCATTTGCGGTCATAGCAATAATGGGCACATCCTTTGCGCGAGGCACATCAAGAGCACGTATAGCCTCCGTGGCTTGATAGCCGTCCATTTCAGGCATGCGTATATCCATAAGTATCGCATCATATATATCCGGATTGCTAGCAAATCTTTGCACAGCCTGAAGACCGTTTTCCGCTATATGAAAGACGACGCCTGTATCCTCCAACAAGGTCATAACAATTTCCCTGTTTATCTCGATATCTTCCGCAAGAAGGAATGTTTTACCCGTAAAATCAATCGGTGCGCTGCTGTCTATATTTGCCACTTCTTGCTTGTGTGCAAGAAGATCCTCGCTTGGTAAAGCACAGGTCAATATAAAGCCGATGTTCGTGCCCTTGTTTTCCTCTGAATCAAAAAATATTTCGCCGCCCATAAGCTCAATAATTTGTTTACATATCGCAAGCCCGAGACCTGTCCCGCCAAATTGCTGTGCAATTTTGGTGTTTGGGTGGTGAAAAGGCTTGGACAGATGGGCGTGGTGTTGCGTTGCTACGCCAATACCCGTGTCTGTAACGGTGAGCTTGATGCGTGCTTGCGCCTTGTCGATATCTAGAAGACGCGTTGAAAGAGTGATACTTCCATCTTGTGGGGTAAATTTTTCTGCATTTGACAAAAAATTTGCAATAACTTGCGCAAGACGCTGCGTGTCCGCCAGGACATACTCAGGAATCGCAGGGTCTAAATCCATGGTGAATGTCAAACCCTTTTCCGCCATACGAAAAGCAATGACATGAGCAGTACGCTGGATGGTTTCGTGAAAGTGTACGGCTTGAATTGCGATATCTATTTTTTGCGCCTCAATCTTGGACATATCCAGAACATCATTAATGATACCAAGCAAATGCGAAGAGGCCGTCTCTATTTTCGCGAAGCAATTTTGAATTTTTTCGCTATCCTCCGTCACCTTTCCAATCCGTGACATGCCTATGATTGCATTCATAGGCGTGCGTATTTCATGCGACATATGCGCAAGAAAGTTTGTCTTCGCCTCGCTGGCGCTTTGCGCCGTATTGGCTGCGCGAACAAGTTCCTTGTTCTTTTTATCAAGATTTTCTCGCAAGCTTTGAATGGTGGTGGCAAGCTTTCCCAATTCATCGCGACGCTCAAGGCCATAAACAGGGACAAGATTCTTCGCACTGTCATTGTCGTCCGCTGGACTGAGGCTCTTCACCATGCGTGCCAATGGCCAAAAAATAAGGCCGCGCATGGCAAAGGAAATAAAGAGCACATGGATGACAAAAAGTCCGAGAGTCGTCCATGCTAAGGGTGCAATGTTTTTAATGGAAAACAGGGCGCTTGCGTTGAAAAAAGTGATGACTGTCCAATCGGTTCCCTCAATGGATGCCATGCCCACATAGCTGTAAGCACTGCCAGAGGGTAAGGTAATGAGGTCGGGACTTGTCGTGGTGGTGGCATAATCAACGACCGTGTCAAGATGGGTATCAATAGCGTCGTGCAAGAGTGGAATATCAAGTATCTCACTAATGTGCCATGCGCTTTCATGAACAAGCTCCGCACCGCCTTCGGCACTATCCATTTGCACATAGCCATAGCGATCAACAACAATACCGCGAATATTATCTACCTGATACTTTTCAAAAGCAGAAACAAGAATATCGCTAAAATTCACTCCTGTACAAATAATGCCAAGACAACGCTCTCCGTCCTCAGACATGACTTTATAATTTATCCACACATGCGTGCGCTTAAGTATCTTGTCTGTATCTACATTCAATTCATACGGTTCCTCAAGCTTACTGGCCTTAAAAAACCACTCATCCTCGACCGCTTCCGTATCAAGAGTGCCGCCGGAGACAAAGTCTGCCCATGTGGAATCAGCATTCAAATTGTACTCATTGCCAGACTGTAAAATGCCATAATAAATAAAGCCATTATGCAGCCTTTCGACATAGCCTTCCGTCTCCTCAAAGACCTTTTGCTTTGCCTTCATATCGCTGTCGTCTTCAAACCATGCACGCACATGCTCCGATGTGGCAACATCATGCATGACCGCAAGATCGTTCATAAGAAAGGGGCCAAGAGAAGCCGCCGTCTTAAATGAATAAAGCTCCGCATAATCCTTGGAAATATCGTTTGCCAGAGAACGCATGGTGTGATGCAGCACGACAACAAGTGTGCACAAAATAAAAACAACAGCAGTAAGCTGGGCAAGGCTAAATTTGAGCTGCATTGTGTGCTTCAGAGCAGTCGCAGATGCAAAAAGTCGAGCTAGCATAATCTTTCCTCTTGGTAAATTCTTGAAATACACTACAAAAAAACAATCTGCACGTCAAGACACTTTTCTTAATCTATACCCCCACCACACGGCATTCTAATTTTGTTTTTTTGAAAGGGGTTTGGGGGACGTGCGCCCTTCAGGGTGAAACTTTTTTTATTTTTTTCATTTTTTTCATTTTTTTTATTTTTTTTATTTTTTTTATTTTTTTTATTTTTTTTATTTTTTTTATTTTTTTCTTGGGGGGAAACTTT
>CAYJHT010000080.1:0-7833 GCA_964369615.1 uncultured Desulfovibrionaceae bacterium | reverse complement strand
GGGGGAAACTTTTTTTCCCAAAAAAAGTTTCCCCCCACAAGTTATAAAAAAAATTTTTATAAAAAACCTTACTAGGGGAAAATTTTATCTATCTTCTGCTTCATTGTATCGGCAGTAAAGGGTTTTACTATATAGTTTGAAACTTTTGCTTGCACGGCTTCTAGGATATTTTCTTGTTGTGCTTCTGCGGTGACCATGAGGAAGGGCAGGTCTGCAAATTCTTCGCTTTCGCGCACCTTTCGAAGGAGTTCGATGCCTGTCATGTTGGGCATATTCCAGTCAGAGACAACAAAGTCAATTTTTTCGCGGTTTAGCACGTCCCATGCTGCCACGCCGTCGTCAGCTTCTACGACATTATTCATGCCGAGCTGGCGTAAGATATTGCGTACAATGCGACGCATGGTGGAAAAATCGTCTACCACAAGAATGCGCATATTTAGATCGTAGCCCATACCATCCCCTTATTTGCAGAAGTTTAATAAAAGTCATGTGCTCAAGAGCACGCCTGTTGCGACGTATTTACATCTTTTTTGAAAAAAAATCTAGTGGGCAAATGCAACAATTTAATATTTGTTATTTCAAGGAGATACTTTTATCTCTCAGTCAATCCGTAATGATTAAAAAATTCTTGCCGTAGTCTGCGTAGGGCTTGAGAGTGCAGTTGTGAGACTCTTCCTTCTGTAATGCCCATAACTTCGGCTGTTTCGCGCATGTTTAGCTCTTCTGTATAGTAGAGTGAGAGAACTAACTTTTCCCTTGGTGTCAATGTTTCGATGAGGGGCGCGAGTCTTTCGACCATTTCTTGTGCTGCGAGGAGTTTGAATGGTTCGTCTGTAATATTTGCTTCGCTGAGTACAGATTCTTGAACAGCATCAAGGGAGACCCAGAGCTGATTTTGTAAGGCTTCAAGGCCTTGGCGCACTTCTGTAAGGCTTAAGTTTGTGATAGCTTGCAGTTCTTCTTCTGTGGGTGTGCGTCCGTGTATATTTTCAATAGTGCGGATGCCTTCCTCAAGTTGGCGAACGCGTTGGCGCAAGGAGCGTGGAAACCAGTCAAGTTTGCGCAATTCGTCCAGCATGGCACCGCGGATACGATTTTCTGCATAGGTATCAAAGCGTACGCCGAGTGTGGGTTGGAATTTGCCAAGGGCTTCCATAAGTCCGAGTGTCCCAGCGCTTATCATTTCGCCAAGCTCGACATTTTTTGGCAATTTTGCTTTGAGTCGCAGGGCGAGGAAGCGGATTTTTGGCGCATAATGGCGCACGATGCTTTCTTGTTCGGCGGGTGAAAAATCACACCAAACGATGCTGCCTTCCTCCATTGCTTCCCACGGTGGAAGTTGCTGCTTTTTGGCTCTTAGTCCGCTCATGTTTTCCTCCTTCCTAAAGGGGCGCACGCATCCTGCTTCACAATGCCCCGTGTTCGCCGCAAAATGAACTACTGTTGAAATAACAACCGCTTCCAGAAAAATTTAATATTGCCGTCAAGGCGTTTTGGCACTTCCCAATCGAGCATGTCTTGTGCAAGCTTATCAATGGCAAGTGCCGCTGGACATTCAGGTTCGTGTATTAAAAGCGGCTTTTGCTGTACGACGGCTTGTCTTACTGTTGTATCGTGGGGGATGATACCTACAAGGTCCAAGGAAACGCCGCTCAAAAAATTCTCACAGGCTTGATGCAATCTGCTAAAGACATTCTTGGCAGAGCGTGTGTCGCGCGCAAGGTTTATGAGCACTTTGAAGTGTTCGACGCCGTGCGTTGACTTGAGCACTTTTATAAGGGCATAGGCGTCGGTCAAGGATGTCGGCTCAGGCGTCAAAATAATGAGTCGCTCTTGTGCGGCTAAGTTAAAATACAGCACTGTGTCATTTATGCCTGCGCCTGTATCTACAAGTAAGTAGTCAACTTTTTCTTCAAGTACGTCTACGGCGTCGAGTAGCTCCAGCTTTTGCCCTGTATCAAGAGCCAGCATTTCGCTCATGCCGGAAGAAGCCGGCAAGATAGAAAAGCCATAGGGCGTGGGGAACAGAATATCGTCAATAGTCGATTCTTCTTGAAAAAGGTGGAACAGGTTTTTATTTGGCGTAAGGCCAAGGAGCACGTCTACATTGGCAAGCCCAAGGTCAGCATCAATAAGCACGACACGTTTGCCATGTTTGACCAAGGCCACAGCAAGGTTCACCGACATATTGGTCTTGCCAACACCGCCCTTACCTGAAGTAATGGACACAACCAGAGGGAAGTTATCACTCATAAATACTCCGTTAAAACAATACGCTTCTATCTTACTGTTGGTGCTCTCTGCCTGCGCTTAAGCGGGGAGCTGTCTTTTGAAAATCAACCGCCATAAAAGTGACTCCGTAGCAGGAACAAGTGTGCCGCGAAGTTCTGCTCCAAAGGATAATGCCGATACAGGCAGACCGCAGGCTACAGCTGCGTTCACCAAGGCACCGTAGCCGATGGATTCGTCAAGTTTACCCCATACGAGGCTTCCGGCACCGTCCGGTGCATATCGTTGCAAGAATGCCGCCAACTGTGTGCTGTCATATGTGGGCGATAAGACCATATGTGTGGCCTTTTGTCCTGAGAGTTCGCCGCCTATGCCAAGGAGCGCATATTGCGCAGATAGCGTTGTTTCTTGTGTAATTCCGGGCATGTCAATAAAAATTCTGTCCACATGTGCTTGTGATACGAGAGCCTTTTCCATACCTTCTCTGTCTTGCGCTTCCACGTAGGCAAAGTCGGAAAGTTCTGCCCAGTGGCGCAAGATGAGGCGACCATTGCCGCGCTGGCAATCTGCATTGATGAAGGCAATGCGCATATCTGCATTTTGTGCTCTTAATGCAAGAGCCATGCGCAAAGCGGTAGTGGTTTTTCCGACACCATAGGGGCCGACAAAACACTGGATGCGCTGTTCCCAATTATCCTTGTCCCATGAAAGCACAGGCACAAGCTCGCTTAAGGAGGCAAGCACGGAGGCCCCCGGTGCCAAGAGGAGGCGACGATAGAGCTCCAAGGCCACCACATCGGACACGCCTTCGCGTTGCAAATATTCCAAGGCCACACGCTGACGCGGCGTGAGACGCTCAAGCTGGATGGAAGGCTTCATAAGTGCAAAAAGGTGTTCTTTTATTTGGAGCCATTCCTTGTGCCATTCGCTCCAGCCCGGAGGGTTTGGCATACCCGGCGTACCTGCGGCAAACATACTTGACATATTGCTCATCCCGTTGGACAAAGCATTCAAGGCAGATGCTCCGCTTAAGTGTGCTCCATGGTCACGAGAGCCTTGGGGATTTATGCCATCGCCCATCTCTCCGCTCCGTGCCCTGTCTGCACGCGCTGCCACAGTGCCAGAACTTCCAGGCCGTATGTTTTCAAGAGCCATGCCTTCAGGTGTCAGTGCATTGACATTCGTCAAGCGTTCGATGCCTGCTGTCACTTCATGCAGTCGCACGCCTTCTTTGCGAAAGCTACGGCTGCTCAGTATGACGGCGTCAGAACCAAGCTCTTCCTTGATCTGAGCAAGCACCTCTTGCGTATTAGAGCCGGTATAGGTTTTTACATGCATTAGTCAATTCCTACTATACCCACAGATTGCAAATGAATATCCGCTGGTACTTCAGCTTGGGAGATAACTGGTACCGAGGGTAAGAAACGTGTCACAAGTTGCGCTAAATGTGGGCGCACAACCGGCGAAGCCAAGAGTACAGGCTGTCCTTCTGCCATTACCGCATTTTCCACGGCAGCGTTGATGCTTTGAATAAGCTTTTGGGCTACCACGGGGTTCAAAGAGAGGAACGTGCCCCCTTCTGTTTGACGTATACCTTCTTGCACGGTGCGCTCCGCGTTTTGATCCAATGTGAGCACCGAGAGGCCTCCCGTATGGTCAATGTAGGCGCGCACGATGGAGCGAGAGAGGCGCTCACGTACATATTCCACTAATATATCGGCCTGCTTTATGCTTGGGCCATAGTCACCAAGGGTTTCCACGATGGTGAGCATATCACGGATGGTGACATTTTCACGCACAAGCATTTGCAACACTTTTTGTACCACACCAAGAGGCAAGATGCCGGGCACCAAGTCTTCCACCGCCTTGGGGGAGTGACGCGCCAATGTGTCCAAAAGTCCTTGTACTGCTTGTCTGTCCAAAAAGTCTGCCAGGTGCTTGCGGAAAACTTCCGTCAAGTGTGTTGCGATAACTGTCGCAGGGTCAACCACCGTGTAGCCTGCAAGGGATGATTCCTCACGCTGCGCTTCAGGTATCCATAAGGCTGGTAAGTTGAAGGCAGGCTCGCGTGTTTCGATGCCGTGAATCTTCGTTGTCGCATTGCCGGGATCCATAGCAAGGTAGTGGTCAACTAAAATCTCTGCTGAGGCCACTTGGTTCCCCTTGATAAGTAAGGCGTACTGACCAGGCTTGAGCTGTAAATTGTCACGCAAATGCAGTGCAGGAATAACGACACCCATATCCAGAGCAAATTGTCGGCGAATGGAGCGGATGCGTGAGAGCAGGTTGCCGCTTTGTTCTTCGTCCACCAAGGGGATAAGACCATAACCCACTTCCAATTCCAAGGCGTCCAGAGGAAGAAGTGCTTGCACTTCTTCCGGCGTATCAGCTGTGGCAGAGGCCGGCTTTGCGCCTTTTGCACCCTTTTTGCCGGGCTTACCCTTGGCATCGACTTCGTCCTCGTCCTCGTCTCGTGCGGTCATGCGTGCTGCAATGTAGCAGGCCGCGGACAATAACACGAAGGGAATAAAGGGCAAGCCGGGAACAAGGGCAAATATCAACAAGACAACGGAAACCATTTGCAAGGCGCGCGTATTAAAGGTGAGCTGCGCCATAAATTCTTCGCCCATCTTGGCTTCAGCCGCTGCGCGAGACACCAAGATACCTGTGCCTGTGGACACGAGAATGGACGGAATAGTCGACACAAGTCCGTCACCGATGGTGAGCAGGGAATAGGTTGTAAGCGCAGAGCTCCAGCCCATGTCCTTTTGCACGACTCCTATGATAATGCCGCCGATAAGGTTAATAAGCGTAATAAGCATGCCTGCGTTGACGTCACCTGAGACGAACTTACATGCACCGTCCATGGAGCCGTAGAAGTCTGCTTCGCGGCGCAAGGCTTCGCGGCGCTCTGTGGCGTCTGCTTCGCCAATGAGTCCGGCGTTTAAGTCAGCTTCAATAGCCATTTGCTTGCCGGGCATGGCGTCCAAGGTAAAGCGAGCGGCAACTTCTGCAATACGCGTCGTACCCGTGGTTATGACTGTTTTGTTTAAGATAAACAAAATCATAAAGATAACAGCGCCGACCACATAACTGCCACCGACAACAAATTCACCAAAGGCGCGAATAACAGTTCCTGCCGCTTCTACGCCTTTGTCGCCGTTAAGCAAGATTAAACGTGTGGAAGACACGTTGAGTGCAAGGCGCAGCAAGGTTGTCACGAGTAGCAGTGACGGGAAAATAGAAAATTCCAGCGGCGATGTCATAAACATAGCCGTAATGAGTACGAGTAAGGAAATAGAAATACTGACGCACAACATGATGTCCAACAAAAATGTGGGCAAGGGAATGAGCATCATAAAAAGTATGAGCACAACGCCTGCGGCAAGGACAATATCTCCCTGCTTGGCAAAACGCTCATAATCAAGTTTTGGTAATCCCACTGTTGCCATATTCCCGACACCTTTTTTTTAAGGACAAACACGACCGTGTGCGTGCTTTAAGTTTTTTACTTCTTTCTTTCCGGCATCTTGCCCTGCATTCTCCATATGCTTGCAAGGATAGAGGCGGTTGTTTTGTAGAGGTCTTCGGGGATCATTTCCCCAACCTCTACTGTCTTATACAAAGCCCGTGCCAAAGGGACATTTTCGCGGATGGGCACCCGATGTTCTCTGGCAACTTCCTTAATTTTTTCTGCCAAGTGGTCAGCACCCTTAGCTAAAACAATGGGGGCGGGCGCTTCTGTGGCATTGTAGCGTAAAGCCACGGCGATGTGCGTGGGGTTTGTAATTATGACATCTGCCTTTGGTACATCTTGGAGCATGCGCCGTGACATGGCTTCCATCATTTTTTGACGCTGACGCTGTTTAATGAAAGGATCGCCTTCGGATTGCTTGCGTTCGTCCTTGACTTCATCCTTGGTCATTTTGTTGCCTTCTTCATAGGCATAGCGACTTTGCCATATATCAAATCCCGCAATAACTGCCATGGGGATAAGCGTATAATAGACAAGGCTAAAGCCTGTATCGAGCATGTAGCGCATAACGCCGGCTGCGTCTTCGTGGAAGATTGGCAAAAAATTGACATACTCCTGCGAAATGACAATGGCAGGGATGATGCCGATAACAATGGCGAAAAGCAGGCTCTTAAGGAGGCGGAAAATCGTTTGCGGCGACAAAAGCATTTGTTTGAGCGAACGAATAACATTAAATTTTTCCAGTTTTGGCTTAAAGACTTCCGTCGTCCACAAGCCCCCCACTTGCAAGCGCATGCAAAGCCATGACAAAAAGCCAAGAAAAAGCAGTACGGGCAAGAGTATCTTTGTGAGGGAAAATGCCACCCAGGTAATAAGCTCTTGTACGCTTTCAGGGTCAACTTCAAATTCGACGGAGCGCAACAAGAAATGACGATAGAGCCCCATGACTTCTTCGCCCATGGTTTCTATCCAGAAAAAAAGCCCGATCAGTCCGCCGCCCAAACTCACCAACTTGCTCGCCTCTTGTGACTTGGGTACATTGCCCTTATCGCGTTGCTTGTTGACGTATTTGGGAGTTGCTTGCTCGGTTCTGCTTGGGTCTTGCTGCTTGCCAAACATGGTTTACCTCAAAGGGGTTGCCTGTAAATATGTAATAATATGTTATAATGTTCTTTTGTAGCTTCCTAGAAATAGTCTAGGGTGCGCCCGTGCGCATGATATGTACCATTAAAGTGTCAAGTCCTGCAATAAAATTCGCCATATATTCTGCGATGAGTACAAGGAGCATTCCGAGGAAGAAAAAGCCTGTGCCAATCTTTGCGGGGAAGCCTATATCCATGATATTTATTTGCGGTGTTGTTCTGTTGACCAAGGCTAGGGTCAGCTCGACAAAGAAGAGGGCGACCATGATGGGGGAAGCGATTTTTAATGCAAGTATAAACAGTGTATTTGAAAGCTCAAGCACTTCTGTGAGGAGGAGCTCGCCAAGTACCAAGCCGCCTGCCGGCACGATTTTGAAGCTCATGGCAAGGCCTTGGATCATGTAGAGGTGTCCGTCAAGGGCTAAGAATGTCAAAACGGCGACCATCCAGAGAAAGAAGGCTGTGATGCCTGTTTGGTTGCCTGTCATGGGGTCGGCAAAGCTTATCATGGTGAAGCCCATTTGAAACCCAAAAAGTTCGCCGCCTGCTTGGATGCCCATAAAGATAAAATTGACACACATGCCAAGCACGAGGCCAAGGACGAGTTCACCTGCAAATAAAATCAATATATTGAAGGGGTGCGCCGGTAGTTCTGTGCCGGCGATACCTACTTGCGGCCATATGCCAAGGGTGAAGACAATACACACAGCCGCCTTTACCTGCGCAGGTATACGCTCCGACGAAAATACAGGAAAGAGAAACATGACAATGCTTACTCTCATAAAGGTGAGCAAGAAGCTCAAAACAGTGAGGGGGGGTATATTGAAAATATCCATGTCGACGAATTTGCAAAAAGTATGCCTATTGTTGAAGTTTCTACACTGTTTCGCATCCTGTGATGCAAGCCTGCCACAATTATCACGTCATTCTAATTTGGGTTTTTGTGGGGGCGGCAGGGGGCAACGTTTTGGGGCTTGCAAAACTGTG
>CAYJHT010000079.1:0-7872 GCA_964369615.1 uncultured Desulfovibrionaceae bacterium | reverse complement strand
CCCCCCACAAAATTTTACAAACACTAGCGCTTTGTTTCATCTTTCTTTTCATCCGCACCTACTATTTCTGGCTCAGCCGGAGCTTCTGGCTCTGGAAGCGCACGGGGTGCGGGGAGGACGGGATCTGTGACGACTTTGGGAAGCGCGGGGAAGAGTATTTGTAGTTTATCGAAGCGGGTTATGATTTCTGGTGTAATGTTGACGGCGTCAGAGTGTTCGATGACGTTTGCCTTGTTGAGGATGATATCGAATTTCGCTTCAGCTTGATACTCTTTGATGACAGTGTGCATGGATGTGAGGCTGTTGCGTGTTATGTCATCGTGATGTCTTTTGAGGTCTGCTTGCAATTGTTGCAGGGCAGCTTGCAGAATTTCCTCAACTTGTTTTTTGTCGGGATAGGATTGTACTTTTTCTTGAATGACATTTAAGTTTTGTTGGAGGACTTGTTGGACGGTTGCCGCGTATTCTTTTGACTTACGCCCGTTTTCACTGTCAGCAAAAACTTTTTGGATATCTACAATGGCGACCGACGAGCCTGAATTGCAGCCGGCGAGGAAAAATGTCAGCAATACGCAGAGCAAGAGCGCTGTTTTTTTCATCGGAAAATTCCTTCAATCATTAATTTGTTGTAAGGCGAACGCCTAGTGCATCTAAGAATGGCAGGCGCCGATTTGCAAATTCACGCGCCATGTCGCTCATTGCTTTGATGCTGTCTTGTTCACTGACAGGGCTTCCATTCTCCGTGAATAGACCTTCCCCAACCCCGGATAGAGTATTGTAAGTATCTTCTGCCCAGGCTTCTATGTTGTCCCCGCTGTCCATGCGGGAGAGGAGAAATAATTGTTCTATACGTGAGACAGATATGCCGCAGCCTGCTACGGGTGATACGAGCCACGGGGTGGCACCACTTGTGCGCGCTTGCTTACAAAGAGCGGTGTTTAAAGCGGTGCACTTGGATATATCTGCCTCAGAGTGACCGTTTACAGGGAATATAGCGCCCATACCTGCGAGCACTGTTAAGACTTCCATGAGTTGCTGTGTGTCTACAGCTTCGAGTGAGGGGAAGTCTTCGAGGTCTTCAAAGGATTTTGGCGCATAATTGTTTGAGGCGAGAGCACGGATACATGCAGAATAAATATCATTATTCAGGGAAATTTTACCGCGGATGCCTTCGAGTGTTTGCGGAATTTCTTCAGGCGTGCACATGAGGCAGACGAAGATATGTCGTTGGCGTTCAAACATTTCGGGGAGTGTGAGGCGGTGTGCGCCTTTGACGAATATGTCTGCGCGTTTCATGGCATTGCAGGCGACATCGCGTGCCATTTCACGCTGTAAGGAAGTCGCATTTTTCCCGAGTGCTTCTGCAAGTGAGGCGGGCAGTGTTATAGCATCGACTTGCCGCAAGAGGTTTGCGGAAGTTGCGAATTGCATACGTGCACGGCTCAAAATTTGTTGCATATCAGCGGAATAGAAGGGGCGCCAGTGTGGGTTTAACCATTCACGCGCCATGTCTTCCGTCACATGTTGGCAGAGAAGTTCTAATTGTTTGCGCGCTTGCGGCATAAGGTCAAAGTAGCCGCCGTGTTTTACTTGCTCAAGAGTGACTTGCAGAGCCGCGCGAAATCTTTCTTGTAAGGTCATACCACCAAAGGAGGCTGCATAGACTTGCAACATGGTGCGCAAGGGCATAAGACCCGACCAGCCCGGAAGTGCCCTGTAGGAAATATAGAGTGCGCCGCCTGTTTTGAGAGAATCATGTATTATCCGGCAAATATAAGCACGCGCTTCTTCTGGGCAGTACGACCAAATATCATTCACAATGATAATATCATATTGCTCTTTGTTCTCGTTTTGCGGCGTATCAGTCGAGGCGCTGCGTGCGCGTGCAAATTCTGCCAAGGAGGCATTTTTGTATTCGAGTGTAAGGCCGCAGCTTTTGGCTAAATTTTGAGCACGCACGGCATTGTCGGCATCGCTTTCTGTTGCGGTGATATCGTGCTCGCTGGCTGCCGCATGGAAAAGTGAGGTAAGGCTTTGACCACATTCAAGTTCAAGACAGGAGAGTTTGCCGTCCGGAAAAGCAATACCACGTAAAAAAAGCGCAAAACGGATAAAATCCGCTGACGCTTCACGAACATAATTCCCCTCTATTCCCATACTCAGTGCCGTCATCCCTTACAGTCAAAAAAATAAAAATCGTGCTTTAAAAAATGGGCAGCCCACCCGAAGCAGGTGAGCTGCCCAAAACTTAAGCGTTCTTAGAACTCATAGCGGAAGGTTGCTTGCACGCCATGATTGGTGGTGTGCTCAGAACCTGTCAAGGTATAATCAAGACCGAAGGTCACGTTTTCGTTACCGAAATCAAAGCCGAGTGCGCCTTGATAGGAGAAACCGTCAACCACTTGGGTTGTGACGCTGGAACCAAGACCGGCAAGACCGGCAATGTTTACATCAGCTTCGACATCAAGGTCACCCGCAGCAGGGATGATAGCAAGGTCGAGGCTAGGTGTGAAGGTCCATCCGCCGCTGGTTTCGATAGCCTTAGAGAAGGTCACACCGATGGGGAATGTCCACACGCCTTGATAGAAGCCGTCGCCGTTGAAGGCAGTGCCGCCGTTGACATCAACGTCATAGCCGTAGGTCTGAACGCCCGTGTAGCGCACGCCCACATGTGGGGTGATATCAAGAGCGTCAAGAGCGATTTTGTATTCGCCGCGTACACCGAAGGTGAATGCGCCAGCATTGGTGTCAGTTTCGATACCGCCGTATATACCAGAGCCTGCGAGTCTGTCTTGGTCGATGCTGTTGTAGACACCGGTGTAACCGAAATCAGCTGTGAGGCCGAAGTTTTCTTGATAGTAACCGGCATAGAGGCCAAGTCCCCAATAGTTGAAGCTATTGTTTGTCTCAGCCAAGTCACCGTTGGAGGAAGCGTAACCTGCACCAACGTTGAAGGTAAGGCCAATACGGAAGGCATTTTCGAAGGTGAAGTCACCACCGAGAGCGATACCGCCGAGGCTTGCATTGTACCCTGTTTCAAAGTTGTCGCCGGCATCCATGCCCCAAGCATTGGCAGATTTGTATGTGGGTGCAATCCAGAGGCCTACGCCATTTCTCATGCTGCTGCCTGCGGACATACCGGTTGTCCAATTGTCGCTGCCTTCATTGAGCGCAACCATAGCAACGCCTTCACCGCCTACGAGGCTGTTACGCTTATCAAGCGCGTCAGCACCGGCGTTCACAGCCATGAAGGATGCGATGGGGCCAGAAAGGGTCGCGGCACGAAGCGCGCTGTTCAAGTCGTTTGCGGATTGCAGACGACCTGCTTCAAAGCTGTAGCCTTGGTTGGTATATGTTTGAGGTGTCAGGATGCTGTTTACAAATTCTGCGCCTACAACGCTAGTCGCAGGAGTGAGCGCTGTGTTAATTGCACCTTGGTTGACAGCAGCATACCAACCAGCCAACAATTGCGTAGCGTCATCGTAGGCCATGTCAACACCGGTGGTGGCGACGACGTCAGTGTTGGGGGTATCGTAGCTCAATGTTGTGCTCAAGCCGTATTGCAAGTTACGGATGGTCATGGAATCGACCTCTTCCTCATCGGTCATGCCTGCAGCGCCGCCCGTCACAGTAGTATTCTCAACAAGTATCAAGGAATCGGTACCTGTTGCGCCTAAATAGACGTTGTCAAAAGCAACAGTAGGTGCAGTTGCACCAGCAGCTGTAGGTTGTGCGATGTTGAGTGTTCCAGCACCTGTAATGACAACATCATTCAGAGCAAAGTTCTCAGCATCAACAATCACAAGGGAATTGTTTGCCAACTGAATAGTATCCGCAGCAGCGCCTGCAGCACCTGGCGTTGATACCCAAGTTCCATCTACCATGAGCGAACTCGTAGTACCAGTCAAAACGAGTCCTTTTGCAAGGCCGAGTACTGCAGAGTAGCCTGTATCAGTGAGGCCATTTGCGGCGGTGACAGGCATACCTGCTAACGCCTTTACGGAGCTCTCCCAGTAGCCTTCGCGCTCATTCGCGGCATTTACGCCATCATCAAAAACGAGTATGGAGTTTCTGCCGGCTACGACTTGAGCGCCTGTGCTAACGTCAGCTGTCGCAGTGCCAGGTGTAACAATACCAGTCACTTGCACATAGTTATTGGCAAGAGTCCAGTCAGGATCTGCACCAAGCACACCTGTTAAATTGGTGATGTTCTGAATGATGGTATTGGTGCTTGCGTCTGTAGTACCCAAGAAGAAGTCTCCAGCGCCAGTGACGACATCGAAGGCTGCTACGCCAGTGACAGATGCGCTTTGATTAGCATCAAGTCCAACGCTTTCAATCAAATTTCCTGTGTTTGTAAGTATAAACGGAGATGTTTCAGTGCCGCCAGTCAGCGTAATCTGAGTAATTTGGTCGGTACCATTCGTGATACCGCCAGAACCTACGCCACCGCCTTCAGCAAATTCAACTACAGCGTCTGCAGCGACGGTAGTTGGCAGCTCAATTTTTTCACCACTGATTTTCTTTACGATTGTGGGCGTACTTCCAGTTACTCCAGTCACTGTTACCGTCTCAGTCGGTAAGACAATAGGCGCACCCGCCATGGAACCATCAGTTGTGATATCGCCTGTCGCATTACCACCGATGAAGCCTAAAGCGAAGTCACCGTTTGAGCCGCTATTGTTCCACAGACTCTCAGCAAGTGCTTCATATTCGGCGAACGTATATGAAGTATTTTCGCCCAGCACGACGTTGAGAAGGTTGCCTTCACCAGTTGCCTCTACTTCGAGACCTGCGCCTGCTAGGGCATAAGCACTACCAGTCAAGTCAACCAGGCTAGCTTCGCCTGCTGTCAGCGTACCGCCACTGTTGAGTAGGATATCCTTGGTGCCGTTAGTGAGGTCAGCTGTCAAGCTTCCCTTTACTTCGAGCGTGCTACCAGCGTTAATAGTTGCCGTGGAAGTAGCATCTAAGGATAAGTCTCCTGTAATCATCAGACTTGCGGTCGTAGCTGTTGCCAGCATACCAGTCGTAACACCACCCACATTTACTTGCGAGCCCATCGTAGCTTCAACACTACCATTAACGGTGTTTACACCACTGACAGCTTGGAGCTTAGAATCATCAAGAGTGAGTTTGCCCGTGGCTGTAGGAGTGCCATCTTCGTTTAAGCCGCCAAGATTAAGTGTTCCAGAGTACATGTTTATCGTAGAGTCAGAAACAGTCGTCTCTTTAGCGTTTACGGTCAATGTAGACTGGTAGATTTCTAGTGTGGCACCAGAGGTCATGCTCATATTATCGACGGTCAGATTAGCGCCGCCGACGTGCTGCATGACATTGCTCTGTCCTGCGGGTGCGACAACGAACTTGCTGCCCAAATAGAGGCTGCCGCCGTTCATTTGCAAGGAGTATTGGTTCACGCCTGTGACGTCGCCTGTGAAGTTATTTGTGCCTACGACACCAACGCTTTGACCGGACGTAATTGCAAGTTGATGTGCATTGACGCCGCCAAGGACGTTACCAGTTTCTGAACCGGACGCAAGAGTATACGCACCATGAGCGGAAACAGACATATTGTCTGGAACGACTTGTGCGAAAGCGTCAGCCACACTGGCACCAGTAATAGCAGCAACGGTAAGAGCGCTTAAGATTGCTGTACGTTTGAAATTATTTTGAGTTTTATGCATGAAATGCATCCTCCTTCCTCTTTTTAGATTATTAAAAGCTGAGAATCGGGCACAGGCCTTTGAGTCTCGCTGCGGCTTCAAAGACCGTATGCGGCGGCAGGCGTCGCAATAATTGGTCAATTTGAGCCATTACTGATGGGATATTGCGCCTTGCTTTTACGCTCTCGTGATGAGTTTGAGAGTGGGCAAGGATTCTGTACTTATGCCAGTAGCGCGGTTGCGTATGTGTCGTCCATGCAAATTCTTAATGCAAGTCCTTAATGCAAGTCCTTTACATAAGCCTTCTATGCAAATCGAAGGCCAAGTAAACTTTTAGCATAGGTAGAGCACATATTTCCCATCATTTTCTTGTCGCTTTTCGCGTCTGCGAACCACGGGTCACGCGTCAATGCCCCGTAGTGTACGCGCGAAAACTCTCGAACAGGCACAGCTGACAAGACAGCCGAGCAAGCAAAGCGTCATCGCGAGGGGGCGAATACATGCGAAAGCGTTCCAAAAACACCATAAAAATAAAAAAATTGCTGTCTGTATTTTGCTTCGTGCAAAAAAGCAAAATACATTGGCACTATATAGAATCTAAGAGTAAAGAGCAAATGTTTTTTTACAAAAATTTGTATTTTAAAAAATCTCGATTTTTTCAAGATATTACGCCCCGCTTTATCTCTCTCGTAAGCAAAAGAGGCTTTAATAGCGATAAAACTCTTGCCGTGAGAGCAGAGAGGCCGTATAGAAAAAGGGAGCGGTGGCTTCGTGCGCTCACACAAAAGCACCGCCGGCACGATGGATTGACACTCCCTAGCGTGCGCGTGTCCGTGTTGAGTTAACATTTAAGACCCTGTATCAGCTCCATACCTGATACAGGGTCGCCTTAGTTATATGGCCTTAGAGGCCGTAAGGAGAACCAGCACAGTGGCTGTCACAAGTGCATAAAATAACTTCTTCATGGACTTGCCCCTCCTTTCCCTTTCGGGCGTATGCATCGCACCAGTGCAGTCTTTACAGTGAGGGACAAGCGCACTATCGTCTTGTAGGCTTTTTCGAGAATTTCGACAAGGGATTTTTCAAGCGAAAAAATCTCCCATCCTTGCACTTGCAGGCCTTTTTTTCATATCGTTTGCCGCAGAGCGCCTCATAAACTTGACACAGACGCTCCCCTTGTGTCATGCGCAAGAAAATGCTTCATAATGCGTTTACAGTGCCTATGCTCTTTGCTCACGTGTGACAGCGCTAGTGCCTTGTAAAATCTCAAAGATTTTTTTGTATACCCTATGACCCTTGCGAGATGTGGAGGTTTGTATATGCATTTCTTACTCAGTAACGATGACGGAATACACGCGCCGGGTTTACGCACCCTTTATGCAGCGATTAAAGCCAAGGGGCACAGAGTCACCGCCGTTGCGCCCATGACGGAGCAATCGGCTGTCAGTCATGGCATTACTGTTTTTCGCCCATTGCAAAGTGCCAGCGTTTGCGATGATAACTTTGGGATTCCTTTTGAAGGAACGGGCGTTTATGGGACGCCTGCCGACTGTGTCAAGCTTGCGCTTACCCGCCTGCTCCCCTCGCCGCCGGATATCGTCATATCAGGCATCAATTCAGGCGCAAATGCGGGGCCAAATGTCCCTTATTCCGGTACTATTGCGGCGGCGGCGGAAGGGGCTTTTCATGCTCTGCCCTCCATGGCTGTTTCCTATGATAGCTTCAAAATTGAAGATATCAGCGAACATGCCGCGCACGCCGTCACCCTCGCAGAAACACTCCCGTGGCACAATGTCCCAAAGCACACGCTTATCAATATAAATTATCCACACAGAGCACTGCAAGATTGCCTTGGCGTGCGCGTCTGTCCTCAATCGTCGGTTCTTTGGCAAGACGATTATGAAGAGCGACGCGACTTGCGCAAGCTCCCCTACTGGTGGCTCTCAGGCACACTCCCCGCAGAAAATATTGAACAAGGATCAGATAATGACTTACTCAGCAAAGGACACATCACTGTCACGCCTTTACGATTCGTCTTTACGGATGAAGCATTTTTGGCAGAATTGAATGATATATTAAAAAATATCCGGCTTACCTAGCGGGGCTGTTTCTAAATAAGTTCTTTTGCATTTTATCACTCTTTTAAAGATGTCAAACAGGTTTTTTTACATAAAAATACAAAACATCTTTTTCTTTTTCATTCGAG
>CAYJHT010000078.1:0-7933 GCA_964369615.1 uncultured Desulfovibrionaceae bacterium | reverse complement strand
GTGCCGCCTTGGCTCTTTGGTGCCACGTCCTTGGGCTTGCCTATGAATTGGTCGGTGAAGCGCGGTTCTGCTATCACGGTGCCAAGGCCGGGTGTTTCCTTCATGGTCGTGATGCCTATGCCGATAAGCGTATCATTGTCGGGATTAAAGCCGACCATGACGCCGATACTGCCGCCAAAGCCCTTGCCGGAATCTTCCAAGGCAACGCCCATAAGCTTGCCGCCCTTGAGGGCAGGAAAGACCATGACTTCGCGTCCGTCCTTAAGAGTGAATGTTTTACGGTCTGCCACGGGGGAATTGTCTGCTTGAGCAAAAACACGGTCAAGTACAGGCTTTTGCACATAGGTAAGCACCTGCACTTCGATGGGATCTGCTGTGACCATTTTCAAATACGAAAGGGCAAATCCGGCAATACCACAGATAGCCGAAAGTACCACGAGCATTTTTAGAATATCGCGCATTATTTGGCTCCAAAGGGTTTTGGTCTGATGGAATCCAGCAGGGGTGTCAGCAAATTAATCAACAATATGGCAAAGGGCACGCCGTCGGTATAAATGCCGTAGACGCGAATGATAATCACAAGCACGCCGCCAAGCAGGCCGTAAATCATCATGGGGATGAGCCTGTCAGGAGAGGAGGCCGATTCCGTTGCCAAGAAAAAGGCGCCAAGCAAGGTGGAACCTGTCAGTAAATGGAAAACAGGGGAGGCATAAAGGTTTGCGTCGATGGCGTGGAATATAGCCGCCGATGCCACAACACCCACAAGGAATGTCGCCGCAATCTCCCAACGGATAATGCCGCGAAGCGCCAAATACGAACCACCAACAAAAAGCCCCAAGGCCTGCGCCGCTCCAAGACCGCCAATTTGCTTGCCAAGGAAAAGGTCAGCAACGGGGAAGTTCTCCACACTCGCCGCGCCAAAATATTTGAGCTGTACAAGTGGGTCAACAAAGCTTGTGTTGAGCTGCATAGCGTTCGGGTCCATAAGTGTCGGCCACGAAACATAGAGCATAGCCCAACCCACAAGCGCCGTATTGACAGGGTTGGTGCCAAGCCCGCCAAAGGCCATCTTGCCTAGAGTGATACACAGCGTCACGCCGACAATGACAAGCCACCACGGCGCAGCGGCAGGGAGCAAAAAGGCGAACAGAAGAGAACTTATGACGGCAGAGAAGTCGTCAACACAAATATCTCTTTTCATAATGTGCAGGCACGCAGCCTCCACAAGCACGCCTGTAAGCACAGCAAGAGCCATGACACGCGCCGCAGGCAATCCCCAATGACACACAGCCATGATGACCGCAGGCACAAGTGCCAGTAAAACATGATAATTGTTAACACGCACCGTGCGCCCACAATGCCAAAAGGGCGGCGCACTCACGGCCAACAAGGTGGAAGAATCTGTTTTTGCCATTATTGTTCTCCTTCAGCCGGTGCGCTTAATTCGAGCTGCTCAAGTTCTTTGAGCCTGTCCTCTTCCAAAAGCTTATGTTTTGCAAGACGAATGTATTGCAGCACAGGTCTGCGCGCCAAACACACATAGCCACACAAACCGCACTCAAGACAAGAGAAAATATGCTCCTTACGACAGCGGTCATGAAGGGCAAATTCTGCATAATTACTCAAGGAGCTTGGCGCCAAACGAGCAGGACAGGCAAGCACGCACGCGCCGCAATTCACACAAGGACTGTGCCCTTGCATGGGAGGTACTGCGCCTTGCTCTACAACGAATATGCCTGCGGTTCCCTTAGTGATACTGCGATCGAGGGTGTCGACGCTTTCCCCGCGTAAGGGGCCGCCGCGCAGAACGGTGTCACCTTCTACAGGTTGTGTGCCGGCACCTGCAACAATCTCACCGATAGTACAACCGTCTTTGACGATATAGTTTTCCCAGTGTCCGTAGCTGTCGACGGTGAGGATGGTTTCTGTGAGGGGCAAGCCTGTGTGCGCCACGTGTCCGAGGCTCCATACATTGTGCAAGCCGACACAGCCGACGCCTTCCGGCATTTCCTTGCCTGTCACATTGCGCACGACAAGCCTGTTGAGGCTTTCCGGATAATCGGCAGAAACGTGTACAACTTCAATGCCTTCATAGGCAAGTTGCATCCCTTTTGGAATAGCAAGAATAATTTTCTTTGCTCTGCCAAAGCGGCGCAAAAGGGTGATGCCTGCCTGCCATGTGGACACTTGATTCATAAGGACGGCTTCTGACCATGTGATGCCCGGCTCAGGATTTAAGCCATTAATAATGAGCGTTTCACATGTTTGCCCTAGTGAGCGGGTGTTGACGCCGAGTTTTTTGACTGCAAGGATAAGGTCTTCGCCGCGCAAGTCGCCGCCTAAAAGATTCACTGGAGCGACGCTTGGTGCTGCCTCTTCGCCTTCTGTCTTTTCCGGCGCGGGCACCGCTTTGACAAAGATACTGCGCTCCGTCACTTCCGTCACTTCGCCGTAAATAGGTGAATAAAGGTCACCTTTCTCTATAGATGGGTGCTCGGCAAGGAGCATGCCCGGATAGACGGCGCTCTTTTTCTTAATGCCGGCCACAAGGGTCCAGCCTTCACGATTCAGGCGCACGGAGCTTGGCGCGGGACCTTGACGAAGCACCTGATTCTTCCCGTAAACAAGATGGAATCGGGGGTCATTTAGCATTTGAAAACGTTGTTTCATGCGTCACTCACTTGGTATGGCATTGGTTGCATTGCTCCTTGGTGTAGGGGCCTTTGCCGACTTTTTCATGACAACTCATACACTGGGTATGGAAGGCGGTCATGCGATCGGGGACAAGCTCATTGAGCTTTTGGTCAACGTGACAGCTTAAGCAGTTGGCATATTGGTCAGACACTTTGAAATCCTTTGGATTTTTCTTAACAATATCCGCACTCATGACAGGATCGTGACAGCTTACACAGCCAGTGACCTTTGCTGCGAACATGTCTTCGTGGCAGCTTTGGCATTTGACGTGCACAGCTTCTTTAAGTGCTGGCATTGCTTCATCACCTTCTGACTGGTGGCAATTGGCACAATCTTGCGGTTCAGGCTCAATATCTGTGTCTTCATGGTGGCAAGAGATGCACTCAAGGCCATAATCGGAGGCATGGGCATCGTGTCCCCAATCCTTGGAGGTGAGTTCCATGTGGTGACAGGTGGCGCACGAATCTACGCCTGTGAAGGCAGTTGTGTGGCTTGTGCGGAAAGCTTCATCGAAGGCGACCCCGTGACAGGATCCACAAGGGAGGGCATCTTCGGATTTTTGAATCATGTCGTGGTGGCATGAACTGCATTCAATATCATACTCTTTGAAGTGCTGTTCGTGGTTGAAAACCACCTTTCCTGCCGCATTGTCCAGTAGGATTCTTTGCGTCACCTTTTCTTCAGGACTTGGTACTAAATACCCAACACAAACGACAATGAACAGAGTGGCCACCAAAGTGATAATGGGGGCATAGCGTTTCTTCATAACACCTTCCTTAGAAAAAATGCGAATGGAGATAGGGCTTGTCATGCATCATTGCAGACGCAACTACGCAAAAAGGCACACAAAGGCATCTTTTCCTTGGCGTGTGTGGGTGGCAGTGTCTGCGTGAATGTAGCAAGGGTTCAAGCTTGACCAGATTTTTTTATCAAAAAATATGTATTTTGCAAAGGGCTTAAGGGGCAAATAAATGATATTTTTTAATAATACAGAAGAGAGAACAATAACTATCGAATAATAAAAAGTATTTTAGCATTCACCTCTTAAGCGAAGTGCAGGCAGAGCAGAAAAATGAAAAAGGATATTTTTTTGAAAAAAACGCTTGACCTTTATGCAGGCTTGTGTCAGAACTCTTCTTGCGATTGTGCCGGGATGGTGGAATTGGTAGACGCAGCGGACTCAAAATCCGCCGAGGGCAACCTCTTGCGAGTTCAAGTCTCGCTCCCGGTACCAAAGGAATTTTGGCTAGTTAGAGATAACTAGCCTTTTTTTGTACTCTGTTGACCGCGACAATCGAGAAGATTTATATATTTGGCTAAAAACTGTTTTTCTTTTTTGCGGGGGGAGGGAAACTTTTGCTAGGGGCTGTTTCTAAATAAAACGTTTTTTATGAAAGCCTTGTGGGGGGAAACTTTTTTTGGGAAAAAAAGCATTCCCCCTCACCCAGCTTGTGAAATATCCAGGCTAAGGCTCGTTCCTCGCCTAATGGCTATGCCTTCGGCACCCTTCGGGCAGGCCCCTCCCTTCAAAACGCGCTCGCTGTTCTACTAATGAAGAAAAAGTGTTGTTCAATAAGAGTAGTTAATGTGTATTTTTAGATAAAACATGTTTCTTGTTGGCCACGCAACAGCGCCAATTTTTTAGCTAAACAGATAGTTTTTTTGAAGGGGGGGTGGGGGACTTGTGCCCTTCAGGGTGAAACTTTTTTCCTAAAAAAAGCTTCACCCCAAATGGCTTTCAAAAAAAACAAACTACTACTCATTTGTGGTAAAGACGGTTTTATCCTTTACGCCGAGCAAGTTCTTTTCTATGAGTGTTTCTGCGATTTGCACGGCATTGAGTGCTGCGCCTTTGCGGATATTATCGGAGACAATCCACATATTGAGGCCGTTTGCGATTGTTTCGTCTTCACGGATGCGTCCTACGAAGGTGGCGTCTTCGCCAGCGGCATCGATAGGCATGGGGTACATTTTTTCGCGGGGGTTATCATAGACTTGAACGCCGGCGGCTTGAGCGAGTATGGCGCGTGCCTCTTGTGGGCTGAGTTTTTTTTCTGTTTCAATGTTGACGGATTCGCTGTGCCCGTAGAAGACGGGAACGCGCACGCAGGTTGCAGTGACTTTAACGGAAGGATCGCCGAGTATTTTGACGGTTTCGTGAACCATCTTCATTTCTTCTTTTGTGTAGTCATTTTCAAGGAAGGTGTCGATATGTGGCAGGCAGTTGAAGGCGATGCGATGTGGGTAGACTTCTATATCGGGGTCTTGCATATTGAACATTTGGCGCACTTGCGTTTCGAGTTCTGCGATAGCTTTTTGTCCTGTGCCTGAGACTGCTTGATATGTGGAGACGACGACGCGAGTTATGCGTGCGGCATCGTGTATAGGTTTGAGTACGACCATCATTTGTATGGTTGAGCAATTGGGGTTTGCGATGATGCCTTGGTGTTTTTCGAGGTCTGCAGCGTTGACTTCTGGTACTACGAGGGGGCAGCGTTCGTCCATGCGCCAAGCGGAGGAGTTATCAACGACGATGCATCCTGCCGCGGCGGCATGGGGTGCGAATTTTTGAGAGGTGCCTCCTCCTGCGGAAAAGATTGCGATATCGAAGCCTTCAAAAACATCTTCCTTGAGTTCTTGCACCACGAGTTCAGTGTCACCGAAGGGCACACGTGTACCGGCTGAGCGAGCAGAGGCGAAGGGGACAACTTCGCTTGCGGGAAAATTACGCTCGGTCAATGTTTTTAGCATTTCGCGACCTACGGCGCCTGTGGCACCTACGACAGCCACGCGTACACTCTTGGACATAGTTGATACTCCTTGTATTTTTTCATTTTATGTATTTAGGCTTTGTCGTTAGGGAGCGATTTTCGTGTTATATTTTGGAGATATATTTGTTTTCCGTGATGTAGTGCGAATAAACAAATGGAATCTTCCGCAGGATAATCGAAAAGGCGTATTAGTCGAAAGAGCCTTATGAGCAGTGCGCAAAACCAGATTTGCAGCGTGCTTTTTTTGAAAACACGCAGAGGGGAAACTTTGTTTGAAAAAGTTTCCCCGCGCACGTTTTCAATAAAACCTCAGATAGAGTAGGACATGAAGCGCACTTTACCACCGGACATTTACATATGATTTCTTTTTGGGTGTCACGGTTTCGAGTGAGTCAAAGACGAGTTTTGTGCTATTTCCTTCTGTTACTTCGAGGAGTTCATCGCACATGACTTTATCTGTCCCTTTAATGTGTTGTTCGAGCCATTGGGCAAGAAATCTAAAAATTTCCTCTGCAACTGCGGCACCTTTTTCTTCAAACTTGCTTTGCAGGCCTACGGTTGCTGCGCAAAATGCTTTGTGTTCGGCGATATGGCGATTATAGGAAGGCAATTTATCTTTGTAGGGTTCCATAAGGCGTTCTTCTGCGCCAAAGTGTTCTACGCAATACGCAGCCATATCTTCCAGCTGTCTTTGCACGTCAGCGAGTGAGACTTCATCATAAAGGCCGATTTGCAACTCGCGCAAGGCATTGATGAGCTGTTTATGCTGGTGATCAATGTCGCTTATGCCCAAGTTTAAATTTTTATTCCATAAATAAGTTGGCATGGCGCCTCCTTGATTTTTTCAAACAAAACATTCAATATGCCGTACTCTACACCAACTCTGCGCAAATGTACAGAGAGAAAACTCCTTTCTTTTGATTTTTTCTTCCTAAAAAAGTCTTCAAAAAAAAGAAAAAGTGTTATACACTCGCAGGTGCAATTATATACACTTTTTTTGTATACAAGGAGACTTTTATGCGTGAAATTCAAGCAGAGGCCATCAGCGCGGCTGTGGCAAACCTAGCCGTTAAAGCCTGTTGCCAATTGCCAAAGGACATGTACGAGGCCTTCAAAGCCGCTCGCGACAAAGAACCGTCCGCCGTTGGACAAAGTATCCTCGACCAACTCTTACTCAATGCAGATATCGCCGCAAAGGATAATATCCCTATCTGTCAAGATACCGGCCTTGCCGTTGTCTTCGTCGATGTGGGACAAGATGTACGCATCGTCGGCGGCGACTTTGAAAACGCCATACACGAAGGTGTGCGACGCGGCTATATAGATGGATATCTGCGCAAATCCTGTGTGGCAGAACCACTCTTTGAACGCCAAAACACCAAGGATAATACGCCCGCCATCATCCATACTCGCATCGTCCCCGGTGACAAAATTTCTATCCGCTTCGCACCCAAGGGCGCAGGTTCCGAAAATAAAAGTATACTCAAAATGCTCGTGCCCGCAGACGGCATCGAAGGCGTAAGAAAAGTCGTCCTCGAAGCTGTACAAATGGCAGGCCCAAATTCCTGTCCACCTATGGTGCTCGGCGTTGGCATCGGCGGAACTATGGAAATGGCCGCCATATGCGCAAAACGCGCCGCCGCTCGCGACCTTTGCAGCAATAACACTGACCCACGCTATGCCGCCTTCGAAGAAGAACTCCTCGAACTCGTAAATAAAACTGGTATAGGACCACAAGGACTCGGCGGCAAAACCACTGTCCTCAAAGTCCACGTGGAATGGTACCCAACGCATATCGCCTCTTTACCAGTGGCGGTCAATATCAATTGCAATGCGGCACGCCACGCCGCCGTGACTCTATAGGAGGTTTTCATGTCCGAAAGTAAACGCATCACAGCACCCTTTGACGAGGCCACTGCAAAATCACTGCGCGCAGGAGACCGAGTCCTCATCTCAGGTGTTATCATCGCCGCACGCGATGCCGCACACAAAAAACTCGTCGAAACACTCGACGCCAACGAAAAACTCCCCGTCGATCTCACAAATGCCGTTGTCTACTACGTAGGCCCAAGCCCCGCAAAGCCCGGTGAACCCATAGGTGCCGCAGGCCCCACTACCTCAGGACGCATGGACGCATACACCCCGCGCCTGCTCGCAGAAGGACTCAAAGGCATGATAGGCAAAGGATACCGTAAACCCGAAGTCATCGAAGCTATGAAAAAATACGGCGTACCCTACATGGCAGCGGTCGGCGGCGCAGGCGCACTCATTGCCCGCAGTATCAAAAAATATACCGTACTCGCCTACGAAGACCTAGGCCCCGAAGCCGTCGCCGCCATGGAAGTAGAAGACTTCCCCGCCATAGTCGTTATTGACTGTGACGGAAATGACTACTACGAGCAAGGCCAAGCACCCTACCGCGAAATAGAATAGTTGTGGATTTTCTGAAAAATATGTGGGGGGAAAAC
>CAYJHT010000077.1:0-7953 GCA_964369615.1 uncultured Desulfovibrionaceae bacterium | reverse complement strand
CCCCAAACCCCTTTCAAAAAAACAAATCGGAATGGCGCAGCTTGACGTGGTACAGAGTGTGTATTACTGTCTGTAGAGCGTAAGCTGCCACACAAAGGAGAACCCGTAATGACAACAAGCATGTCCATACGTCTACCAGAAGATATCGCACACAACATAGAAAGCATCGCAACAAAACGTAACTCTACACAAAATGATATTATCCTCGAGGCTGTGAAAGAATACGTCGTCCGTGAAAGCTGGCAGCTTCAAGAAATATCCGACAGCCTGATAGAAGCAGAACGCGAAGAATGGGTCTCTCCAGACCATATGGACGCTTTTTGGGCGCGCTGGATTTAAGGTAGGGTCACTATGATTATCTGGCTAGAACGCGCACAACAAAACTTGGCTAATGAGCTATCTTTCATCGACAATGAAGAAAGACGCGTGGCAAAACGTATAGCTCGCCACGTCAAGGAACGAGTAGCAAGCCTCGTTGAGTTCCCAAACAAAGGACGTGAAGGGCGTGTTCCTAAAACGCGAGAGCTCATATTTTCGCAAATCCCCTATATTCTCGTCTATCGCGTGCATAATGATCGTATTGAAATTTTGCGTTTCCTTCACGCAAGTCGCAAATTCCCAAAAAAAGATTCGTAAACGCCCTACCTCTAAAAAAGAGATATTGGAGTACCTTGCAAAAGCAGTGCACAAACAAAAACTACAGCAACACCAAGAGCCCACGCGATTGAGGGTCTCCATTGAGTGTCTATGCCTAAGATTCTTGTTCCGTTCAAGATATCATAACTGCTTGGACAGCACCAAACAACAAAACAGCCGCCTAGAACTACGTAGACATCCTGCGTAGCTAAAGCACCAAAAGACCCACCCTGCCACCATGACGGCAGGAAAACTTTCCCCATAAGTGCGTAACTTTGGACAGCCAAGCCCATATCCTTACTCGCAAAGATAACCCACGCAAGCACAACACAAACAAATGTCAAAGCAGTACTCAAAGCACGCAAGCACAGACTCTTTTGTAAGCGTTCACGTCGGTGCAGCGGGCAAAACCTTTGCAGCAAAGATCTATAGGCATGATTGAGGGCAAGCATCGCCCCGTGTACCAAACCCCATACAGCAAAAGCAAGCATCGCTTGTGCGCCTATCCCATGCCCCGCATGCGCACCATGCGCCATACCACTCCACAAACCACACAAAAGCATGGTACCAAGGACACTTATATAAGGCGAACACTTCCCCTTGAGAGGCACATAGAGAAAATCTCGCATCCATGAGGATAATGTAATATGCCATCGGCGCCAAAATTCTATTATGTTTTGAGCCTTATAAGGCGATGCAAAATTCTCAGGCAGCCATATGCCAAGCATAAGCGCAAGCCCCAGTGCCATGTCTGTATACGCAGAAAAAGCAAAATAAATATGCAAGGTAAAAGCCAATGCAGCCAGCCACATCTGCATTGGATTTTGTGACAGGTGTGCGGCGGAAAAATCGGCTAATGGTGCAAGTGTTCCTGCAATGAAGACAGCCTTCCCAAGCCCCAAAACAAAACGCGTAAGACCACGACTCACTGTAAACGCATGCAAAGGGGATAGATTTTGCATCTGCGGTGCCATATGTTCATAACGAACTATGGGGCCTCCTAAGAATGTAGGAAAAAAACTCGAAAATAGCGCCACAGGCATAATATTTTCCACAGGAACGTCATCATTTTTATAGACTGTCACCAAGAAAGCTACATGCACAAGCAGAAAAAAAGGCATTCCCGTCGGCAAAGCGCTCACAGCCGTCCCAAGGAGAGAATGAACAAAGGGCTGCCCAACAGCAACACAAAAACAAAGAGCATTGAAAAAAAGCCCAAGCACCAAGACCCCCTTGCGCGACAAGGGTAAGGGCATAAGAGCATCCAGAACCTCAGAGCCTCGTAAAAAACGCGCAAGAGTATAATTCGTAAAGAAAAGTCCCCCCATTAAGGCCAGTGTCGCGAAATCTTCATACCATAGAACCGCAAAAAAAAGAGAAAAAGCAAGCAAAAGCCGTGGTAAATACTGCGCACACAAAGACCCCACACACCACCAACACACAAGCAAGAGCGGAAGGAAAAGCAGAATAAATGCGAAGGACGAAAAAAGCACACGGCTCTCCTGTTAATAGTGTTAAAGCAATTTCATATGAAAGTTTTATTTTTTTGCAAGTGAAAGTTTCCCTTTTCACTACATGCCTTTCAAAAAAATCTTTTAATCTTTAAAAACCTTTATAGGTCGAAAAAGCAAGGAGATAAGCAGCCAGAATCATCGCCATATGCGAGTCGTCCATGCCCAAAGCATTGGCCTTGTCTTGCAATTCTTGAAAGGCAGTGTCGCGCGGGACAGCGATAGTGTCTACATTTTGTATGGCGTCAGCAATCACATTCGGTAAAGCACAACAAAGCTTAAAAAACGCGTCCTCTTCACCAGTAACCAAGGCATAAAATACATCAATACTCACTCGTCGAATAAGCTTATGCGCAACATTCACGCTATCCACACGCGTCTGCCATTTTATATTTTGAGAACGCTTCGCAATGACCTCAACTAAAAAACACGCACAGTCATCGTCATTCAAAATTTGATTTTGCATCTTAATGAATGTCTTGGCGCTAGAGCTAGAATTCATTGTATTGTGTTTGTTTTTTAGTTCAACATAGACGCTGCTGACAACACTGCCATCGGGAAGCTCAATGCCCTCATTGTTTTTATATATGATATCCCAACCGCTTGTAGGGATTTCACATTTGTCAAAGTATTGAAAAATGCCTTGATGAAAGTATCCGATATCATTCGAATTTGCCTTGTCGCGTTGCCGAAAAATTTCGCTGGCGACAATGTCTTCCCATGAAGAGGCGTATACAGCCTTATCAAAAATCAATTTAATGGGATCGATAATATTTTTATTAAATACGGCCAAGTCAACGGACTGCAACTTCTTATCATATTTTGCGATAGTGGCTTGTACGTGTTTTTTAAAATCTGCCTCGCTTATGAAGGAGAGTGTCCACATGCGTCGTCTCCCAGTGCTTTTTTAATTTGACGAGCAAGCGCGTGCGCCAAGCTTACAGGAACAGCATTTCCAACTTGCTTATACTGTTGCATAAGACTCCCGCAAAAGATCCAGTCGTCCGGAAAACTTTGACATCTGGCACTTTCGCGCACCGTCAAGGGGCGTGCCTCAAGAGGATGACAGCGCTCTGTTTGCTTTTGACTCGGTGATGTAAGCACAGTCAAAGAAGGCTCATCAAGGCTCAACCTGCGTAATATGCCCGTCCTTCCGCCCCCCATAAACCAACACGATTTCATGTAGTTCTTCGCAATATTTTCTGGAATATCTCGCCAATAGCCGCCCGGTGGCACCATCTCAAAAATCGCTTTTTTCGACGCAGAATACTGCATCCCCTCACTTTTTGGACAATCCAATAAAATATCGCGCAGAACGGGTTTATACTCATAAGGCGCAGGAAAAACATAGTCAAGCTTTTCCGATAAATCCATACGAATACCAACGACAATCAAGCGCTCACGCTTTTGAGCTACGCCATAGTCCCATGCATTGAGCAGCTTCCATGTCACACAATAGCCTGTCTTTTTAAAAATATCCGACATTATTTGGAGGGTCTGTCCTTTTTGATGCGAAAGTAATCCGCGAACATTTTCAAAAAGAAACATTTTTGGCTGCAATTTCTGCAAAAAAAGCGCGTAATGATAGAAAAGTGTTCCCCTGGCGTCTTCAAGTCCAAGGCGCTTGCCCGCATAGGAGAAAGCTTGACAGGGCGCTCCGCCAGAAAGAAGGTCCAAATTATACTTTTCGACACCAAAATACTTTTCAAGGTTCTGCGGAGAAATAGCGGCGATATCATCGCAAATAACACGCCATTGAGGCCTATTTGTTTGCAAAGTTTGCGCAGCGGATTTATCAATCTCCACAAGCGCCACAGTCTCAAAACCTGCGCGCTCCATCCCAAGCGCAAGACCTCCTGCACCAGCAAAAAGCTCTATCACCCTTGACCTTCGTGCAAAAGCACTTGCGCTCTCATAAACATCCACTTGCGCAGAAGAACTCATCTTTAATGCTTCCCAACAGCTTTTAAAATCCCTTGTGCGCTCACATTTTTTAAACGTCTTCCGTTCACAACCACAGCAGGGAAAACATCCACGTCATAAGCCTCCGACGCCGTCACCGCTTGATACATGTTGACATTGCCCGCATCAAAAGCGTGTTTCACAATGCCCGGAATCTGTCCTGTGGGTATTTGAGGACGAACACTTTCTAAGTAACTGTACAAAATAGGCTGCTCACTTGATGAACTTGTCGCGTCATACTCATACACAAAGGAACGACGAAGCCCCTTGCCTGCAAGCGCGTTTTTTGCTGCATTCCAACGCTGTAATGTATAGGTAAAATATTCAAGGGCGCTTGATGGGCGATTGTGCGCAACCCAAATACCGCCGCCCATAAGCTCTGTGCCGTATTGTTCACTATTCTTTGCCATGACGACAATCTTACTTGTGCGCGGGTCAAGGGAACGTGAAGCAGTGACAATATGCCCCCACAAGGCCGCACTTTCAGCCTTTGCATAATCCAAGAAGAAAATAATTTCGGAAGGCGCACGCGCCTCACCAAAGACCACAGGATAGACTTCTTGCTTCCATAATTGCCGATGCCGCGCCTCTTCTTGCAAACTCGACGCGCGCGCCCCCATAGATTCCACAAGATCTGCGCTCTCTCCGCTAAATTGCTTCGAAGGCAGGCGAGAGTGCATATACGGGTTGTACGCATTTGTATCACCAGCATATACAATAACAGACACAGATAATAAACACAAAGTCAATACACACGAGAAAAACTGTCGCATCATCTCTTCTCTCCTCACAATTTATGGTCAACTATCATGCAAGAGCGCTTCCATCGTCTCCTGCAAGTGTGAAAGCCAAATATCAGCAAAACTTGTATACTCTACAAGGCCGTGTAACACAGCAGTACACGGATAGCCGGCCTTTTCAATGCGCGAAAGCCATGAATCCGGCTCCTTGCCCGCCATATCCTTCAAAGCGTGCTGTCCCACAATGGACAAAAGCGGCATCAACCACACCTTTGATGACTTAGGCAAGGCGGCGAGCTTTGGCAAGATATGGTCAAGTGTTGCGGCGCCGTTCATCGTACCCACATGAACATGCGCGTCAAGCTCGTAGACTGCGCGTGCCAAATCAGTATAGCACGCCACCGCAGGATGCAAAGCGCCGTGCCCCATAAAAACAACCGCTTCATGGGCGCATCGCTCACAAGGGACATGGCGTACAACAGCTCTTGCGCAAAGTTCTACATCAATCGCTCTGGCAAGCAAGGGCGCACCCACACGTATTTTTACAGACGCATATTGCGCCATAACAGACTGAACATCAAAAAGAACAGCTTCGTACTCACTGCCGGGTATCGTTTGCAAAGGCTGCACGACCACATGCGTATATTTTTCAAAACACATTTTTTGCAAAGCCTTAGCGACAGAATCTTTTTTGACGCGTGCAGCCGCCAAACGCTCTCGCAATAGCAAGGATGTGAATGCCCAACGAACCGGAATATCAGGAAAACGCGCACGTACAGACGCATCAAAATTCTTGAGCGTGCTCTCCCCTTGGGAGTTTGTGGAGCCAAAGGCGGCTAAAAGTATCCCGCATTTCATGTTGACATTCATACCCGTTTCGTGAAAATGGTGCAAGCCCTATGCGGAGCTGTTGTGCAGACAGATTTTTTATGGTACAGCTAGGCCGCTGCAATGACAGACGGTTTTGTTCATACAGCATTTGATAGATTATTCACTTCTTTTTATATAACAAAGGGCTATGGAGGTTTCATGCGTAAAAAAGCGCTCATTTTTGGAGGAAGATCAGGACTGCTCGGTCAAGCCCTTGTACGTATGCTCATGGCGCACGGGTGGCAAGTTGCCTCCCTTGGAAGAAAGGACGGCGATGTTTTAGATATTTCCTTCATCGAAGCAAGCCTTAATAAATATAAACCGCATGTCATTTTTAACACCATCGCCATGACACAAGTAGATAATGCCGAAGAGGACGAACGCCTCTCTTTCACACTCAATCGTGCCCTGCCTGCATGCCTTGCACAAGTTGCAAAGCGCTCCGATATCCATCTTATCCATTACAGTACAGACTTTGTCTTTGACGGCAACAGTACACAGTGCTATACAGAGCAAAGTCCCACAAATCCCTTGTCCGTCTACGGAAGAACAAAACTGGCGGGGGAAAACATGGTGCTCAGCATGGCACCTGACAATGCCTGCGTCCTGCGCACAGCATGGCTCTTTGGACCTGGACGAAGAAATTTTATCACAGCCATATTGGATAGAGCCTTCCAACAAGACGAACTCTCCGTTGTACACGATCAAATCGGTTCTCCCACCTATACAATGGACCTTGCCTCTTGGAGCATGCTCGCCGCAGAAAAACATCTCACAGGACTCTACCACGCCGCAAATGGCGGGCGTGCCTCATGGTGCGAACTTGCCTCAGAAGCCGTAGATATAGCCGAAGCACGCTGCCGCGTGCTTCCAATCACCAGCGAACAATGGCCGCAAAAAGCCACTCGCCCCCCATTTTCTGTGCTCAATACTCAAAAACTTGCCACAGACCTTGGCATCGCCATACGACCTTGGCCACAAGCATTGCGTGAATACATATACAGCGATTACTTAAATCGTGATAACATGGGCATATAATAGCACAAAACGCTTCTTGCGAAACAGACTGCAAAAGAGGTTCAAAAATGATAAAAAACATCTATTGTATGCTCGCTCTGGGCATTATCTCTGCCATCCTTACTGCGCAACCAAGCCACGCTATCCCGAACTCATTAGAGGCGCTCAAACAAATTCAAAACAATCTCATCGAAACAAATGTCTCCCACGGTGCCATAGGCTCCCTCTATCGCCCCACCTTCGGACGCATGATGGATGCCGACTTAAGCCTGCACAACGATGACCCCGTTTTCATCGTAGAATTTCCCGACGGACCGCGCATCTATCCACAAAAAATCATGGTCTGGCACCAAGTCTCAAACGAGTTCATCGCAAATGTCGCCTACGCCGTCACCTATTGCCCCATCACCGGCAGCCTCTCCGCCTACAAAACGACCCTCGACGGCACAGCCCTCTTCTTTGACGTCCAAGGCAGCCTCTACGGCGGAAACTCTGTCCTCATCGACCGCAATACCGGCAGCCTTTGGCTCCAAGGCCTCGGCATCGCCTTTGAAGGCCCCCTCACAGGGCGCGGACTCCCAAAACTTCCCGTCTTCTGGACAACATGGCAAGCCGCCAAAAGAACATACAAAAATGCAACCGTCCTCTCTAGCCCCACAAATACACGCAAAGCCTACGGACGCGACCCCTACGGCAGTTATCTCAAAGAAAATACCTACTACGACAACGACACCCTCGCCTTTCCAGTGCGTTTCACAGACATGCGCCTGCCCTACAAACAAGAAGTCATTGGCCTTGAATTTAACGATTTTCGCCTCGCCATTGATATCGAATACGTGAAAAAAAATGGTCTTGTAAACTTCTTCCTCGGCCCTATGCCCTTGCTTGCCATACATGACACCACACTCGATGTCGTGCGCGTTTTCAATCGACAAGTCTGGGAAAAACCCTCCCTCTTTGTCCTTGACAACGGACAACTCACAGACCTTGAATCCAGAACCATCTGGGACCCTGTCACAGGCAAAGCCGTCAAAGGAAATATGATGGGAGCCTCCATGAATCAATATTATGGCGTCTACAGCATGTGGTTCAACTGGTACAATATCAATCCAGAAACCTACCTCATACCAGGCCCCGGAGAAGTACCCAAGGAAATATTACACGCAAAACCCCTCGGACAAGAATAATTTTTATTTTTTCTTTTTATTTTTTCTTTT
>CAYJHT010000076.1:0-7959 GCA_964369615.1 uncultured Desulfovibrionaceae bacterium | reverse complement strand
TGGGAAAACTTTTTTTTCCCAAAAAAAGTTTTCCCCCAAGAGTTTTTTTAAAAAAAATTAGCTAAAGAGCTGCAATTCATCCTTGACAGCAAAAAATACAGGTTGTACGTTGCCGCCATGAAAACACTATTTCGCTGTGACATTACTGTTGAGGAAGAGACTCTAGAGCACTTGTGGGGCATGCTGGCCTTACGCATTACTTTTGGTTGGGAAGAAGAAAGTCTTGCTACTGGCGAAACGCGCGTGAGCATTCACTGTGAGAGTCGTGATTTTCTGGAAGAACTGATGCAAGAGGTGCGTCATAAAATACCCTCTGCCGTCATGCACTTGACCAATGTTGATAATAAGGACTGGACACTGGCATGGCGCCAATTCTTCACGCCGATTACGTGCGGTAAGCGCTTCCTCGTTTTGCCGCCGTGGCTCCAAGAAGAAACAGCCGCAGAGGGAAAACAGGTCGTCGTCATCGACCCAAAATCTGCCTTTGGTACAGGGCATCACGCAACTACTGCCTTGTGCCTTTCTGTGCTGTCTGAGCTTTTGGATGCAGAAAGGCTTACGAAAGGTATGGAATTTTTTGATGTTGGCACAGGCTCCGGTATTCTTGGCATTGCGTGTTGTCTTTCCGGTTTGTACGGTGTTGGCGTGGATATTGATAAACCTTCCTTAGAAAATGTCCATGAGAACACTGCACTTAACCACATTTTAGTCTATGACGCTGCAGAAAAGCAAGGCTTTGATGTGCAGCTCGGCAGTGTGGAAATTGCACAGGGGCGTACATTTGATGTGGTTTTTGCAAATATTTTAGCGCGTCCCTTGCAGGAAATGGCTGAAAATATTGCTGCATGTGTTAAACCGAATGGCGTTCTTATTCTGTCTGGTTTGCTAGATATTCAGGCAGAAGATGTTATTGCTGCGTACAAAGCCACAAAGACCTTGGCGCATTTTCCGCCCCCGACCATCAAGAAAGATGGCGACTGGGTGGCGCTTGTCTTTGATAACACGCCTGTATACCAATAAATATTCCTACTATTCTATTTACTTGCTGCATGATATCTCGCGTAGAATGCAGCAAGTAATGTTCTTTTTTTGTTTTCTTAAATAAAAATCCGATAGTTTTACGAAAACTCATTGCACTTCTTGCAAGAGAAGCATATAGTACCTATGGTATGGCAGGGAGGTCTTTATATGTTTCCACAGGCTACATTTCAAAATGTATTACAGAGTGCAAAAACCATAGCAATCATTGGTGCTAAGGATAAAAAAGGGCATCCCGTCGATATGGTGGGGCGCTATCTTTTAGCTGTAGGTTATACAGTGTATCCTGTGCATCCTGTCCGAACATCCGTGTGGGGTTTGCCTGTGTATAAAACAATCGCAGATTTGCCGGAGCGCATTGATATAGTGAATGTTTTTAGAGCGTCGGCACATTGCCTTGCCCATGCCAAGGAAGTAATCGCCTTACCGTGGAAGCCTTTATGCTTCTGGATGCAATTAGGAATCCATTCCTTGGGAGCGGCGCAAGTGCTTGCGGCGCAAAGCATTCGCGTTGTCGAAGATCTTTGTATAAAAATGGAACACGAAAAACTCTTTGGCATACGCTAAAGAGAGGGGGAAAAATGGGTACGCCTGTTTTTAAGTGTCGCATGTGTGGGCAGTGTTGCGAAGGTGTCGGTGGCATTGTCGTAAGTCCCAAGGACTTGGAAAGACTTTCAAAATATCTTCATATACAGGCCGATGCTTGCGCTGAGCGCTATTGCTATGAGCAGTATGGAAAGTTGAAATTGCGCAGTAATAACGAAGGTTTTTGTGTTTTTTTTGAACAAGGCAAGGGCTGTGTTGTTCATGAGGGGAAGCCGGCAATATGTCGTGCGTGGCCTTTTTTTCGTGGTAATATGGTGGACCCGGAAAGCCTTTTTATGGCGAAAGAATACTGTCCGGGCATACGACAAGATGTCGCCCACGAGGAATTTGTTTTGGAGGGCAAGCAATACTTGACAAGTCGTTGTCTTGGTGCCAGTAATGCAAGGGAGGAAGCACACGCACTTATTCCATGTCACCCAATAAAACCTTAAGCATAAAATCCCTGAACGCAGAGTTATGAAGAAAAGTCGCCATATCAATCTCAAAGAATGCTACGAAATTTTGCAGCTCCCCAAGGACGCGCGCCTTGAAGATGTGAAAAAAGCCTACAGAAAGCGCGCCTTTGAATTGCATCCGGACTTAAATCCCCATTCAAGTGATGCAGGATTACAATTTCAGCGCCTCAATGAGGCTTATGTGGCATTGTCTCAGGTCTTGCAGACAGAAGAGGCGACGCAAAAAACTGCCGGTCATGGTGCTGAAGGGGGCAAGGAAAGGGCGTCTGGCAAAAAAGAGGGCAAGGCTGGCGCAGAAAACACGGACGCCTCCAAGCAAGAGGCGCACAAGGCCGACGAACAAAAAACACAAGCACAGCGCGAAGCTGAGCGCAAAAAGCAGCAAAGCGCTTCTGCGGCGTATGAAAAGGAATATGAAAAAGAAGATGTTTTGCGAGACTTGCTCAACGATTCCTTTGCGCGCCGCGTCTTTGAAGATATTTATAGTGAACTGAATAGGCAGACGCAGAATTTGTCGGGGCAAGCGCAAAATACTTCCGTTCACAAGCCTTCTGCCGGACAAGCAAAGACGTCTGGCTCTGCGTCTTCTTCAGCGTCCTCTTCATTCTTCTCTTCCTCTTCTTCTGGCGGTGGCGGCACAGGTTTGTCGTCTCCGTCCATACAGGCCACGCGCGTGGAAGTTGACAGTGGCCCACTCCCATTTTCAGGTCTGGCCAACAAGATGAAAGGCTGGCTCTTACATCAAATTGACGCAAAACAAATTGTCAAAATGCCTACAGCAACTCTCTTCCCCGGCGCGCGAATACGCCTGCAGATCCGCCAAGGTCTTTCAGAAGATTTGAAAACATTTGAAATCACTCTCCCCAAGGATTTTGCCGTGGGAAAACCCATGCGCTTGCGCGGTCTTGGTAAAAAAGTGGGTCGTTGGCAAGGCGATTTGTATATTACCATAGAAAGCATCTAATAAAATCAATACATTAAAAAAATAAAATATCTTTGCTTTCATGCATTGCATATAAAATAAAAATACGCTAAAGTGCCCTGCTTGTGCCTGAAGCGTACGAGAGACACTATGAAGGAGTTTTCCATGACCATATCTGACCAACAACAACCTGAAGAGACCACCCCAAAGGAGGTCACCCCAGAAGATGTTGCCCAAAATGACACAGCTGCACACGACAGTGCCACAAGCGTGAACACAGAAAGTGCCAGCGCCACCAGCGAAAGCACCGCCGACGAAAGTATGGAGGATTTCGCAAGCCTTTTTGAATCGCAAGCAAGCTCGACAATGCGCTTGCAAGCCGGCCAAAAAGTGCAGGGCACCATCATCACCATAAGCGGTGAAAACGTCTTTTTAGACGTGGGCGTGAAGGTTGACGGTGTTATGGAACGCAAGGATATTCTTGAAGCCGATGGCGAATTGAAAGTAGGCGTAGGCGACACCGTAGAAGCATGGGTTGTGGCAGTCACAGCACAAGAAATCCGTCTTTCACGCTCCATGAGCGGCAGCGGCGTAGCCGCGCTTGAAGAAGCGCGTGACGCCGGAATCCCTGTGGACGGCAAGGTCACAGGCACCGTTAAAGGCGGCTATTCTGTGGAAGTGCTTGGCAAACGCGCTTTTTGCCCAGGCAGCCAAATGGAAATGACCAGCGATCCCGAAAGCCTTGTAGGAAGCACTTTTGCATTCCTTATCACACGCATTGAAAGCAATGGTCGCAATATTGTCGTATCGCGCCGCGCTCTCCTTGATATACAGCGCCAAGAATTTGTCGAAAAACTCCTTGAAACACTCAAAGAAGGTGATACTGTAGAAGGTCGTATCACACGCCTTGCCACCTTTGGTGCTTTCATGGAAGTGGCAGCGGATGTCGCGCCCGGCGTTGAAGGGATGATTCACATCTCTGAACTTGCATGGTCACGCGTACAAAATGCTGATGAAGCCGTAAGTCCCGGCGATGTCATCCGTGCAAAAGTCCTCTCTATCGCTCCTGCGCCTAAGGGCGGCGTGCGGATTTCTTTGTCACGCAAGCAAGCAGAAGGCGATCCGTGGGAAGATGTGGAAACACGCCTGCATGCAGGCGATGTGGTCACAGGCCGCGTTGTACGCTTGACACCCTTCGGTGCCTTCGTAGAAGTTTTACCGGGCATCGACGGTCTTGTACATATTTCTGAAATGTCTTGGACAAAGCGCGTCCACAAACCCGAAGAATTTGTGGCTGTCGCTGATGAAGTCTCCGTTAAGATTAAGGAAATTTCTTTTGAACGTCGCCGCCTTTCCCTCTCCATGCGCGATGCGGAAGGCGATCCATGGGCGCAGGTAGGCACACAGTTTACTGTGGGCAGCATGGTGACAGGCACTGTAGAAAGCCACGCTTCCTTTGGGTATTTTGTGAATCTTGCTCCGGGGGTCACTGGTTTATTGGCGCATGCTGTTATTAAGAATGCCCCAAATCCGTCGGATTTTTCCACTTTGAATGTGGGACAAGAAGTGCAACTTATGGTGCAAGCTGTAGATACAGTCAAGCGTCGTATTAGCCTTGCTCCTGAGGGTACAGAACCTTCGAGCGAAACTGAGCGTAGTGAAAGACCTGCACGCGGCGACAGACCTGATAGGGCTGAGCGTGGCGAACGCAGTGACCGTGGTGATAGGGGCGCACGTTCTTCTAAAAATGGTTCTCGTTACGATAAGGGCGATCGTTCTTGGAAAGAGCACAGTAAGGCTGGCGCGTCCAAAACAGGCGGCGGTCAAGATTTTGGTATTATGGGACAGGCTTTTGCTGAAGCCATGCAGAAGAAAAAATAAGTTTTGCGTCATGGGGGCTTCTTGCACAAGAAGCGCTCCGTAACGTATATTCTCTGTAAACGCGTTGCCCTTCATCATGCATGAGGGCAACGCGTCCTTGTTTCAAGAACTTGCCTCTCAACTTAACACTCTGAACCACAGGAGAAATCACTATGCATTCTGCGTGTATGACTTTTTTTATCATTCTTGCCCTGCTTGTGAGTGTCCCTGCTTTCGATCTTGCCCAAGAGCGTGCTTCTCAGCCACAAGCTCTGCACGACCACGACTTTGAAGCACATTTTTCGGCAGGCTTTCGCACATTTCATGCAAAATACTTTGCCAAGGAGCACAATACTTACGAATCCTTGCAGCATGGTCAAAAGCCTCTCGCCTTTGTCATTGCGTGCGCTGATTCGCGCGTGGACCCTGCGATTGTCACAAACAGTGCGCCCGGAGAGCTTTTTGTTGTGCGCAATGTCGCAAACCTTGTTCCGCCCTACAATCCCAAGGCAAACAATCACGGTGTGAGCGCGGCCTTGGAATATGCTGTAAAACATTTGAGGGTGCCACATATCATCGTCATGGGGCACGCCAATTGCGGCGGTATTCATGCCCTTGCGCATGCGGACGCATCCAACGCGCCCACGTCTGCTGATGAATTTATCGTGCCTTGGGTGAATATTTTACACAAGGCTAAGGATGCCGTAGATAGAGCGATACCCCATACGAAAAATGATGAGCTCCTGCGCGCATACGAACAAGCCGGCGTGCGCGTTTCCATCTCACATCTTTTGACCTTCCCATGGGTGCGCAATGCCGTCGAAGAAGGCAGACTCCGTCTTCATGGATGGTACTTTGATTTGCACAAAGGGGCGCTTTTGGAATTAGACGCCAAAACACATACCTTTGTCCCCTTGGGTGACGACGCGCCAAGCGTGCAATAAATTCAGCTTAAAGGAACGGCTCATGCATATACCTCCGCTTCTCAGTGAACTTATTATTATTTTTCTTATATCTATCGTTGTCAATACTCTATGCTCGCGCTTGCGCTTGCCGACAACTGTGGGTTTTTTGCTTACGGGCGTATTGTGTGGTCCTTCGCTCATGGGTATTGTCCAAGATACGCATTCTATTGATATTCTTTCAGAGATGGGTGTGGCTCTCTTGCTTTTTACTATCGGTCTTGAGCTTTCCGGAGACGCGCTTGCGCACTTAAAAAAACCTGTATTTTTAGGGGGCAGTCTACAGCTTGGATTGACCATCGCCGCTATTGTCACCTTACTTGTCCTTGTGAAGGGCATGACTGTCCCCTTTGGTATTTTTGTGGGCTGCCTTGTGACATTGTCCTCCTCTGCCATTGTTTTACGTCTGCTTCAGGAAAAAGGCACAACGGGAACACCCGCAGGCAAGCTCAGCCTTGCCATCCTCGTTTTCCAAGATATTATGGTGGCACCCATGATGCTTGCCGTCCCTATTCTTGGCGGCACCATGCACCTTTCCGGTTCGGATGCGCTTATTGCCATAGTGCGTGTTGTTCTTGTTATGACGTCAGTTTTTCTCTTTGCACGCTTTGGCCTTAATGCCTTTATGGCGGCGGTGGTGCGCACGCGCGTGCGTGAATTACTCTTGCTCACAACGCTGGGCTTGTGTATGGGCATGGCGCTCTTAACTGCATGGCTTGGTCTCTCTCTTTCCCTCGGTGCCTTCTTGGCGGGCTTGTTCTTGGCGCGCTCGGAATACAGCATGAGCGTCGTTTCAGGTGTTCTTCCGTATCGCGATGTTTTTATGAGTATTTTCTTTATTTCCGTAGGGATGCTCTTAAATGTTGACCATCTCATGGCGCATTTTACCTATATCCTTCTTGGCACACTCATCTTTATTGTGCTTAAAGCCTTGCTCATCCTGCCTGCTGTTCTTATGCAGCGCTACCCTTTGCGCACTGCCATCATTGTGGCTTTAACGCTTGCGCAAGTGGGTGAATTTGCCTTCGTCTTGGCAGGTACAGGTGTGGATGTAGGGCTTTTGAATAATGAAGCGTATCAGAATTTTTTGGCAATAAGTATACTGACTATGATGTGTACACCGGCGCTCATGACCATAGCGCCTCGTTTGGCTGATATACTGACAGGAAAAGGCAAAAAAGCCACTGGCAGCATAAGCACTGTGACACCCGAAGACGCGAGCGGCGAGGGTTCCAGTACCTTGCAAAACCATCTTATTATTGTCGGTTTTGGTATCAGCGGACAGCATCTTGCCAGTGTGGCGAAAAAATGCTCCATCCCTTACGAAATACTTGAAATGAATCCCGATACTGTCAGCCGTTTTCGCGATACGGAGCCTATCCACTACGGCGATGCCTCGCAACCTGCTGTCTTGGAACATCTCGGCATAAAAAAAGCAAAAGTCCTTGCTATAGTCATTTCAGACCCCACAGCAGTGCAAGCTGCTGTTATTGAAGCGCGCAATCTCAATGCCCATATGCGCATTGTGGCACGCACACGCTTCTTGACACAAGTGAAACCTCTTTATAGTCTCGGGGCGTCTGACGTGGTGGCGGAAGAATTTGAAACATCCATTGAAGTTTTTTCCTGCGTCCTTAATCAATACATGGTACCAAAACAGGATATTGAAGCATTCACCCTAGCTGTTCGACGCGAAAATTATGCCATGCTACGCACGCGTACAGAGCAATCAGGTTCCCTCGATGACCTTGTGGAACAACTCCCAAATGTGGGCACGCAGGCTATCCGATTAGAAGCACTCGCGCCCCTTTGCGGGAAGTCCTTGCATGAATCTGCTTTGCGCCGTATCCATGGTGTCACTGTTGTGGCTATCAGTCATAAGGGGACGGTTATGGCTTCACCGGGAGCAGACTATGTTTTTCAAGAAGAAGATATTATATATGTTTTTGGTGAGCATGAACTCCTTGCTAAGGCCTCTGCGCTCTTTCGGCCTGTCATTGCTTCAGATGACTTTGCAGATGATTTTATTGAAACTCACAACAGCGCTAAGATTTTGTAAAGGCTAAATGATTTTTTTGAAAGGGGTTTGGAGAAAACTTTTTTTATTTTTTTAAGT
>CAYJHT010000075.1:0-7971 GCA_964369615.1 uncultured Desulfovibrionaceae bacterium | reverse complement strand
TGGTCACACGGAAGATTTTTTGAGTGCTTGCTTTGAAAATTATAGAATGTACAATATGTACCGAGGAAGTGAGTTTGTTTATTGCGCGTAAGTGCTTGTAGTGAATGTGGTTTTACTATGTTCATGCAAATATTTGCTGAAAAATGCGGGCTAAGCAGATGTTTTTTTTGAAGGGGGTGTTTCTCAATAAATTCTTGTGTATTTTGTCACTCTTCTGAAGGGTCAAAACAGAGTTTTTTGTAAAAAATACAAAGAATCATTTTCACTCTTTCATTCGAGAGCGCCGATTGTCTAGCTAAACAGTTGGTTTTTTTGAAGGGGGGTTTGGGGGGAAAGCTTTTTTTCTAAAAAGAGTTTCCCCCCAAGTGCCTTTAAAAAATCTTTTTAAAATCAATTATTATTCTGCGGGGAGTGCATTCATGGCTTGCATGATGTTATGTTTTGGGTTTTTTGCGCAGTAGGAACCCATATGGAAGGCGAGTTTTTCGATCCATTCGTCGCTCATCACAGTGTTTTCGCTTTGTGCGCTCATGTAGCCATCGATCCAGAAGATGATCAATTGTTGTGTTTGTTCATTTGCTTTGATGAGGTCGCCACATGGCAGGGCAGCCAAGTCTTGTTCTTGTGCGGAAGCAATTCCGGCAAAGCCGACGAAGGCTGTCAACAGTGCGCACACCATAAATTTTTTCATAAAACGTCTCCTAATCTGAGATGGGTGTATAAAACAAACGAGACCTTATATCTATGTACTTTTTTTGTCAAGGAAAAAATGGGGAAAAGATTGTGCTTCCCCAAGGCATTCTAATTGTGTGAACCGTTCTCAGTAGTGTTTGCCAAAGACTCTTGAGGCAGTTTGAAATTTCACGATTGCTGTCAGAGAGTGTACAAAAATGCTTATAAAAAAGAAGTGCGTGTTTTTCATTGAAAAGCGCCAACTACCTAGTTAAACAGATGGTTTTTTTGAAAGGAGGTTTGGGGGACGTGTGCCCTTCAGGATGAAACTTTTTTTCCTAAAAAAAGTTTTCCCCCAAGAAAAAAATTTAAAAAAATAAAAAAAGTTTTCCCCAAGAAAAAAGTTCTTTAAAATAGCGCTTTGTCATGACTAAAAGATTTTTAAAAATACGAGTCGTGAAAGTGGTCCATGAAAGTATTTAATATTACACGTGATAATGCTTTTTAGGTTGCGGTGAGGGGCTTTCATGCTTCAAAACAAAGGCTTTTGTACCGCGATGAGAGCAAAGGCACAGCTTGCCTTGTCACGCATTTATGGTTATGAATGGGCACAAAGATTATGGAAAATACTTGTTCAGCAATCTCTCATAATGAGGCTCTTATGACACAACTTACCATCGCCACCCGTGGCAGTCAACTTGCACTGTGGCAGGCAGAATATATAAAATCACTCTTGGAAGCGCAACATTCGGGGCTACATGTGGAGCTTTTGCGCATCAAAACAAAGGGAGATATCATCCTTGACGTGCCACTTGCAAAGGTGGGGGGCAAGGGGCTTTTTGTGAAAGAAATAGAAGAAGCGCTTCTTGATGGACGTGCAGATCTTGCCGTCCACAGCATGAAGGATGTCCCTATGGAACTGCCGGAGGGTCTTGTGCTTGGCTGTGTGCCAAAGCGCGAAGTGCCACACGATGTCCTCTTGTCCGCGCAGTACGCCTCTCTTGACGCCTTGCCACAAGGCGCCCATGTGGGCACAAGTTCCTTGCGCCGCCAAGCACAGCTCCTTGCTCTGCGTCCTGATTTACGCATATCCTCACTACGCGGCAATGTAGATACCCGCGTACGTAAGCTCATGGAAGGACAATATGATGCTATTGTGCTCGCAGGTGCAGGCGTTAAAAGACTTGGCATCACCACACCGCATATGTATGCCTTTGACACTGATGCTTTCGTGCCCGCCGTAGGTCAAGGCGCCCTCGGTATTGAATGCCGCGAAAACCGTACTGACGTCTTAGAATATTTAGCCTTTATGGAACATGCAGGTACGCGCACTTGTGTGAGCGCAGAGCGCGCATTCTTGCAGGGACTCAACGGAGGTTGTCAAGTGCCCATAGCAGGGCATGCTGTCATGCATGATGCAAGCTCATTTCGTATGGAAGTACTTGTGGCAGACGTGGATGGGACAGGGGTCTTACGACAAAGCACACACGCTGCCGCAAAGGACGCCTCTATTACAGGTAAGGCGCTGGCGCAGGCTCTTTTAGACGCAGGGGCCGCACGTATTCTTGAAAAATTGTATGATACCAACAGCAGTAGCGAGTAAAAAAAATTATGACAATAGCTCTTGCGCCTCATAAATTACGTGTCGCCACAGAAAGCTCGCGTATAGTCTGGGAAGATAGTACCACGATCCCTGCGCCTTCCTCACGAAGCGGCATGAAGCACATGTTACAACCTCGCGCTATTCAAGCGCTGGAGTTGGCCTTACGCATTGAACAAAACGGCTACAATGTTTACTTGTCTGGCGGCTCACACCTCGGACGCAGCTACCTTGTTCATGAATTTTTGACGCCTCACGCACACAAGGCAGAAAGACCGGATGATTTAATATACTTAAATAATTTCTCCGATAAGGATAAACCTGTTCTTGTTAATCTGCCAGCAGGCGGCGCCCGAAAATTTAAGAAAGCATTGCACGAAATTATGAGCCGCATTCGTAAAGAATTGCCGCACCGCTTTGAAGCAGAATTTTTTGTGAGCAGACGTGCGCACATTCTTGACATGTTTCAAGATACAAAGTCAGCTGTCCTCAAAGAAATGAATGCGCTTGCCAAGGACAATGGCTTCCACATTGATATTGACGACAGCAGCGGTCTTACGCTCTATCCCCTTTTTGAGGATAAGCGCCTCTCAGAAGAAGAATTTGACCGACTTGACAGCGATTTGCGTCAGGACTTTAAGCGCAAAGCCGACACGCTCTTGCACAATATGTCCGGACATATGCGTCAACTTTCACGTGTTGAACAAGAGTATCGCGACAATGAAAAACAGCTTGAGCGCGATGTGGCTGTACAAATGCTGCAAGAGATTTTGACGCCGGAAGAAGAACGTCTTTTGATAAGCTATCCAAACGACACATTAAAGGAATATTTTATTGCCTTGCGTAAAGATATTCTTGAAAACATTGAGGTCTTTATGCCAAAGGACGGGCAAGCCATACCCTTTGCGCCTGCGCCGCAAGGCGGTGCTATGGCGCCTGTCCAAGCAATGGGGCAAGGTATCGGAAGCTGTGCGACAATGGAAGGTGCACCCCCAATCAATGAGCCAGACATGGCACGCTATGATGTCAATATTTTTGTGGACAACAGCCAAACGCAGGGCGCACCGCTCATATTAGAAGACCACCCTGTGGCCTCAAACCTCCTCGGCTGTATTGAGCGTGAATCTGAAATGGGCGCACTCATTACAGATTTTAGCCTCATCAAGGCAGGTTCCTTACACAAAGCGAACGGCGGCTACCTTATTATTCGCGCTGAAGATATATTACAACACTTTCACGCATGGGAAGGACTCTTGCGCGCCCTGCGCACAGGATGTGCGCGTATGGAAGACGTAGGCGAAGGACAAGACAGCGCCAATCGCACAAAGGGCATTGAACCTGCGCCTGTGCCGCTCAATGTAAAAATCGTCCTCATTGGCAGTGAAGCTTTGTATGAAACCTTGCTTGAAGGGGATGAGCGATTCGGAAAACTCTTCAGAATCAAAGCACATCTTTCAGAAAGAACAGAACGCAATGCCAATGGTATCAAGTCGTACCTATACAGAATCCATAGGATTATTGAAGATTCCCACCTCCTCCCCTTTGATCGTACAGGCCTTGCATGGATGGTGGATTATGGTTCGCGCCTTATTGAAGATCAGCGCAAGCTCAGCTTAAAATTCCCGCTCCTGCGTGAAATCATGATTGAAGCCTCAGCGCTCGCTGTTAAACAAGGTGAAGCGCAAGTCACGCATGATATATTAGAAGCCGCCCTTGATGACAGAACATATCGCGCAAACCTTGTAGAAGAAATATTCATGGAAGAATACGACCGCGAATTTATCAAGGTGCGCACATCCGGCAAGGAGGTCGGACAAGTCAACGGTCTGTCTGTGAGTTGGCACGGGGACTTTGAATTTGGATTGCCACATCAAATTTCCTGCACAGTAGGTGTCGGTCATGGCGGCATTATTGACCTTGAGCGTGAAGCAGAACTTGGCGGCCCCATTCATACGAAGGCCATGATGATTTTAAAAAGTTATCTTGTGTCGCTCTTTGCACGCAGACGTCCCATCGTCCTCACAGGCAGTCTTTGCTTTGAACAAAGCTATGCGGGTATTGAGGGTGATTCTGCCTCCGGTGCGGAGCTTGTAGCACTTTTGTCAGCGATAGCCGAAGTACCCGTGCGCCTTGATTTGGCATTTACAGGTGCGCTCAGTCAATCCGGACAAATTATGGCCGTCGGCAGTGTGACTCGTAAAATTGAAGGATTTTTCAAGGTATGCGCACGGCATGGCCTGACAGGTACGCAAGGGGTCATTATTCCACATGATACTGTCGAGCATCTTATGCTCTCCCCACGCATTGTGGAAGCAGTGAGTGCGGGGCAGTTTGCCATATATCCTGTCAAGCACATCGATGAAGCCTTGGAACTTTTGACAAATATGTCCGTAGGCAAAAGACGCAAGGACGACACATTCACGCCTGACACGCTTTATGATTTGGTCGATAAGCGCTTGCAAAGTCTCGGACAGTATGCGGAGAAAAGCAAGGGACGGCATTCTTGAGTGCGTCTGCCTGCGATTGCCGCCTCTTAGTTTATAGCACTGCACTCATGAGTGTCATGGGTGTGGCAAGTATCTTGCCTGTCTTGCCGGCTATGGCGCGTGATTTAGGCATTGATGCGGCACATTTAGGTTTGTTAGTCTATTCATTCACCCTGCCCGGGATTATACTTGCGCCTGTGGGCGGTATCTTGGCGGACAAATGGGGCAGAAAAGCCGTCCTTGTGCCCTGTCTTATGCTTTTTGCCTTAGGCGGCCTTTGCGCTTCATTGTGCACTCAAGCAATTTCCGTGCTGCTATGGCGCATGGTGCAAGGCTGCGGAGCTGCCTGCCTGGGCGTGCTCTATACGACTATTGTGGGAGATAATTACGCCGACGACAACGAACGCCTTGTCATTATGGGACGCGCCGCGACGGTACTCAGCCTTGGAGCAGCGATTTTTCCTGCTCTTGGCGGCATTTTAGGTGAATGGGGATGGCGCTGGGCTTTGCGCTTATCCGTCCTTGCATTGCCTGTGGCCTTCATCGCATATATGACACCCCTACCACAACCGTCTGCGATGGGGTCGATGGCGCACTATGCACGGCGTATGAAGGGTATTATTCTCAAGCGAAATACGCTTTTTCACTTCGGTCTCACTTTATGTGCCTTTTGTATCTTGTATGGCCCCTTAGTGACGTATTTCCCCCTGATGAGTCATATATTTTATGAAGCATCCCCCACGCACATTGGCCTGCTCTTTGCCATTTCATCCGTGGGGACGGCAATAGCGACACTGTTTTTAGGATCGCTGACGCGCTGTTTTTCACAGCGCCGTACTGTACGCGCAGGTATCGGCTTTTTTGCCTGTGCTATGATTTTATTAGTGTTCTGGCAGAAAGAATACGCATTTTGGCTCCTTGCACTCCCCATTGCGTGTTATGGTATAGGGCAAGGTTTAACCTATCCCACGGTTATGAGCTCGCTCTCTTCCTTGGCACCGCCGTCAGGACGCGGCGTGCTTATGGCTGTTAATGGTACAACCTTACGCCTTGCCCAAAGTGTAGCGCCCTTTCTATGCGGTATCCTCTTTGGTGTGGGATCGTTTACGGCAGTTTTTACCCTTGGCTTGATATGGGTTGTTGTTATGTATTTTTTTTCACGCGTGTTTACCACGACAGTTCATGCATGAGGACAATGTGAACGGAAGACGTATGACAAAAAACAAAAAGATCGCGCTGCTCACAGCAGCTAAAGAACTTTTTGGCGAATTTGGATATGTGGAGACCACGTTCAAAAAAATTTCAGAACGTGCAGGTGTGGCATTGGGACTTTTAACGCACCATTATGGTAACAAAGAAAAACTTTTCTTGGCGGCCGGCCTTGATGTACTTGAGCAATTCCTCGCTGTGCTGCGTGCGGCAACAGCACGAGGAAATACAGGTTTTGACTCCGTCATGCTTTTCTGTGAAGCCTATCTCGCTTTTTCCATCGATAAAAGCTCAAATTGGCTCGTCCTTGTGCGCTGTTCCCCCTACAGCGACATGAAGACAAAAACAGACCGCGAGCTTATGACGGACGCATTCCAACAAGTGCCGCAAGAACTGGAAATACACTTGCGCCGCGGTATGGAAGACGGCTCTATTCGTCAACTCGATATTGCAGAAACAGCACAAGTCATCATGTCGCTTATGGTCGGCGTCAACAGAACACGCGTGCTGACACCCTATGCCGGTCAGTCCCTCTATGCAGAAGCACTCAACTTTGTATCCCGCTCAATAGGCGTGACAGAGTCAAAATAGTGTTCATAAAAATTATTGGGCTTCGCGCACATAATAAGAATTACATGACTTTGACGGTCAAAGCCTCTTTTTGCCTTCTTGCTCTTTGTGCGAGTTTTTGCTAGCCTTGCCTTTCCTAAACATTTGCGGTGAAATATTTAAGCAGAGAAATTTTTTACATAGAGAGAATATTATGACACAAAATACACCTCACAGCCTCGCAACAATCTCCAACACAGAAAGTGTGGCAACTGAACTGCCAAGCGTTGCAGAACAACATATTGTCGAGATCGCTCAAAAAATTAATATCGCTGATCCATCCATAGACGTCACCTATGGCACAAGCACCATGCAAGGCATTTCCCGCTTTGCCGATGACCTGCTTGCACGCGTAAGAGCAAAGGATTCCGGGGAAGTTGGCGAAGCACTGACAAGCCTTATGTTGCGAGTCAAGGATGTAGATGTGTCCGAAATGGGCAAGGAAAAAGGATTTCTTGAAAAACTTCCCATCATTGGCTCCTTATTCAATAATGCAAAACACACTTTAGCCAAATTTGACACCCTTGCAGAACAAGTGGAAACAATCAGCGGCAAACTTGATGATGCCATGGTAGGCCTCTTGCACGATGTCGAAATTATGGAACAACTCTACAAACACAATGAAAGCTTCTATCATGACCTTACCGCACACATTGAAGCAGGAAAACGCCGCCTTGATGAAGCACGCAATATAGAACTGCCAAAGCTCCAAGCCGAAGCCGCCGCCTCAAACAATGCCCTCGATGCACAAAAAGTACGCGATTTCGCCGACCACATCAGCCGCTTCGAACGACGCCTGCACGACCTTGAAATCTCACGCACCATTACCATACAATCCGCACCACAAATTCGACTTATACAGTCCAACAACCGCGCCCTCGCACAAAAAATTCAGACAAGTATACTCACAACTATTCCTATTTGGAAAAATCAAATGATTATCGCGCTCTCCCTACAAGGTCAGCGCAATGCCGCCACGCTGCAAAAAGAAGTCGCAGACACAACCAATGACATGCTACGCAAAAATGCCGCCATGCTCGAACAAACAGCCGTCGCCACCGCCCACGAAGTAGAACGCTCCATCGTCGATATCGAAACCTTGCGCGATGTCCATACACGACTTATAAATACTGTTGACGAAACACTGCGCATCGCACAAGACGGGCGACAAAAACGCATCGCAGTAGAAAAAGAACTCGTACACATGGAAAAGCAATTAAAGGAAAATTTAACATCACTCGCCGCGCGCCATACACAGCAAAGCATTGCACACGCCTCTGGCCGATCCTAGTAGTTTATTTTTTTCTGAAAGTTTATTTTATTTCTGAAAGTCTTGGGGGGGGGGAAATTTTTTTTTTTTTAAAAAATTTTGGGCCCCCCCCCCCAAAAATCAAT
>CAYJHT010000074.1:0-8039 GCA_964369615.1 uncultured Desulfovibrionaceae bacterium | reverse complement strand
CTATACTATACTATGCTTATTTATTTGCCTTTTTTAAGACTCCTACAGTCTTTTCCACAAGCTCTAGGACGATGCGTTGCTGGGCGGGCGGCAGTTCGCTTAAAAGTTCGACAATTTCATTCGCTTTGACAATGTTTGTCGTGTTCGGCAGTTGTGAGGCTGTGCGAAAAAGATCTGCAATGGTGCAGTCAAGTCCGTTGGCGATATCTTGCAATCGCGACAGCTTGGGCGCCATTTGGCCTTTTTCGATGCGTGAGAGACTGTGTTGTTCGATATTGAGAAAATCGGCAAGTTCTGCTTGAGTGAGCTGTTTGTCTTTCCGTTTTTCTAAAATCCTTGCTCCTAAGAGAGCACGTACATCTGTAGCATGTTTTTTTTCCATCTTTATCCCCTGTAACACGGCTGGCGAAAGTTTTTCCAAGAACACAATAAGAGAATTATAGGCATAAATACAAACTGTATTCAAGAGGAGAAGTCTACATTGGAATGAAGAAGGCAAAAAAACCTCTTAAGAATATAATCTATGTATTACGAATATATCGGAAAATGCTTCATAACAAAGGTAAAGCATTTCATAGCTTTTTGGATGAAAACTTAGCAAGATACTATCCTTTACACAAGCGAACGGTCTTTTTTTTAAAAAAAATTTTTTTGGAAACTTTCCTCCTGATGGAAAGAAAGCTTTCTATATATGCTTATGTGGTTCTATATACAAAAAAAGTTGACTCATTCTGTAAAAAACTCTTTAGGTGGACAAAAAAAATATTATAGGATAGTTTTTCGCTGAATTTTTCCTCAAACAACTCTACTTAGGAAGCACGATGCCTATTAAAAAAGACGCAGACACGACAGCAGGGGTCAAACTCCTTCGCTTGTTTCGTAAGCTTATGATCGACGGACGCAGACATTTTCAAGCCGATTTGGCAGAGGAATTTCATTGCTCCAATCAGACGATCATTCGGCTTATGACAGAAATTGAACATGTCATTGGTCTTGGTTTGGAGTCGGGTTTTGAGAAGCGTAAAAAGTGGTATCGCATAAAGAGCACATCACGCGCGCATTTGGGTATAGAGCGTGATGAATTGCGTTATCTTGCAATTTGCCGAGATCTTGCGGCCTCTCTTCTCCCTCAAAAAGCGCTCGTCCGTATTGATGAGACTCTTTTCAGCCTTTCCGTTCTTATGGCTGACCCTGACTATGTGGAAAGGGAGGCAATTCAGGGCAGGCAGTGTGCTTTTTTTAGCAAGGGGAAGATTGATTATACGCCTCACTATGTGCATTTGGAGAGTATTTCACAAGCTATTGAAAGTCAACAGGTTTTACTTGTGCGTTATCGTGCTGCAGGCGGCACAGATATTAGGGAGCACCGTTTTGTCCCCGGAAAAATTATAGCTATGAGCAATGCGCTTTACGTTCTTGGCGCGACACTTGTGGACGACTTTTCAAAAATCAAATATTTTACCAATCTTGCTGTGCATCGCATGGTTGACGTTATTGTGCTAAAACGTGCATTTATCGTCAAGTTTCCGTGTACGACAGAACAGGCATTTGGTTTGCCTTGGCATGAGCCGCGTACATTTCGCATTCATTTTGCAGCGGGTAAGGTTGCAGACTATGTGCGTGAGCGCGTATGGGCGAGTGAGCAAAGGATAGAAGAGGCGGCATGCGGTGCGCTAACCCTTCATATTACCACACGAAGCGAGCCTGAGCTTATGGCATGGGTACGCAGTTTTGGGGATGGGGTTCTTGACGTGCAAACAGAGTAAGTTCTTTTCTTTCAGAGTTCTAGTGCTTTGTAAAGATTAAAAATAGTTTTCTTTTTCTATTTTGTGGGGGAGAGGGAAACTTTTTGGCGCTAGCAAAAGTTTCCCTCCCCCCCGCAAAAAAAGAAAAAGAAAAACAGTTTTGAGATTTTACAAGGCACTAGGTGCTGTTTCCCTAAATAAAGCGTTTTTTATGAAAGCCTTGTGGGAGGGAATTTTTTTTCCGAAAAAAAGTTTTCCCCCACGTGCTTTGCAGCTTGAATGTAGGATTGATTTTTTTTATCTTTGATTTTTGAAAAAAAATCATGGAAATTTCCTTTGATTCTCTTCAATAATAGAAAAAAATCTAAGAATGTTGTTTTTTTTTGGCCTGCACTGCTTGCGTGATTGTATTGCGTGTATGGGGGGAGTGTGCTATTGTGTGAGACAATACGCGGTCAGGAGATGCTTTTTTTCATGAATATGAGGAATACCGAACAGGAAACACATGACGATGTGGCTTATACACGCACCAAGGCGTGGAAAAAATATGGACGTTTTTTCCTTTATAGTCTTGCTACATGCCTTGTCCTTTGCCTGATGGCATTGGGGGCGGCGGCACTGTTGCTTTATAAAGATCCTGTAGCGGTCAGTAAGAAAATCTCTCAAGAAATTTATGCGCGTACAGGAATAGAATTACAATTTTCCCACCTTGATGTAGCTTTTGTTCCCATGCCTGCTCTTATCTTTGACAGTGTCAATGTCCATCATGAGAATCTCCATGTAACGATTCCGGAACTTGCGATAAGTCCTTCGTGGTATCATCTTATTCAAGGTGCTGTTGTCATTGAAAATGTGCGCCTTAAGAACCCGTATTTGCGTGTCCTTGCCTTGGGGGATGCGCCGCAGGACGGTGCTTTGTCTGCTGAGGATCCTTCCCCTACAAAGTTGCTTGCACCTACGCGTATAAGGTCTGCGGAGGACTTGCGTACCTTGCTGAGTGAACGTGCAATCGTATTTTCTCCTCTGCTACGTCATGGGCGTGTGGAAGTTTTCAATGCTACTGTAGATATTGCAGGTGAGGGGGCTTTTGCGCCTGTCGCTTTGCACGGTGTTCATATGCGCCTTGCTTCGTGGGAAGAGAGCGTGCGTGCTGCTGTTAATGATGATGATGACGAGAATGCGCAAGTCGCAAGTACGCAGGCGGCAGCACAGCGTCTACGCCTTGTTCACCTGTCTGCGGCTTTGTCTTTGCAGGAAGTGCGCATAGGAGACGATGATGCTGCGAATCTTCACGATCTGCGCATGAGCACGCGCATGACGTTTAGAGAGCACAAGCCAACGGCTATGGGTGAAGCCGCATCGGACAGACAAGATGACGGGCGCACGAAGGGGCAAGATGAGAGCGCAAACACGCCCTTTGTTCTGCACGACGCACGTATAGAGTTGGGGACGCAGGTAGATGTAAAAAATGTTCTTAAAGAAGCAGAAATGACGTGCGACATTGCTATCACTCCCTTTGCCGCTCATGATGCGCCCATTGTCAGTGCGTCGTGGGCAACATCGGGCGACATACTTTGGGAAAATGCCTCTATCGCTTTTGCACTTGACGGTGACGCGCATACGCAATCGCTCACAAATATCACCCTTGAAAATGTCAAGATCGCTTTGGAAAAAGACCGCCTTATATTGAACGGTCTTATTAAGGACGCCTTGCATGCGCCGCGCATCCAAGGCGTGCTTGATATTGCGCGTGTCAGCTTGACGCAATGGTTTGGTTTTGCACGTAATTTGCCGCCGGGCTTGCGTTATTCTCTTGATGAGATTACAGGCAGCCTTTCCTTTACCCTTGATGCTCATTCCCTTGATGTACCTTTTATTGACGCCCATGCAGCTGATGCGCATTTCCAAGGGCGGGGTGGAGTTGCCTCATGGGATGATATTGTTATCTTTCTTGATGTGACCGCACCGCATGTGGCCTTGATAAAGGCTTTTGCCGAGGCCGAAGGCGCAACGGTTCCGGAAGTCACTTTTCACCACGGCCCTTTGACGCCTATCCCCGGGACACCTGAGGCACGGGGCATGGCTGGGCCTGATATTAGCTATGATATCAATATTGGTGCGGATGCTGTGGATGTGTGGTCCTTGCGTGTAGGGCATGTACGTTTTCGGTGTTTGCCATCGGCGGATGTGAAAAAAGGCGCCAACGCGCAAGATAAGACATTGGCAAAATTGCCAAAGGGAACGCCTGAGACAGCTGTTTTATTAGGCTTTCGCGTGGGTGATCTTTATGGCGGTCGTGCGCAGGGTGATTTATGGCTCTATCATCTTTTGACGAAGGAAGGCGTCCATAAAGACACGGCTTATACACTACATGCACAGGTGCGTAAGGTCGGTCTTGAGCATGTCCTTTCGCGTTTTCGTGATGTGGAAGGTTTGCAACCTGTGGGTGGGAGTTTGTCTGCGGATACGAAGTTGACGGCGCGCGGACAAGATTTGCGTACCTTCTTCGTGACGCAAAAGGGCACTTTGAATGCGAAGCTTGAAAAAGGCTTTTTTTCTGACGAGAAGAAGAAAAATTTCTTTTTTGATACACTTTCTCTTGATGCCGGCGTAAGCGCTGTGGATGTTGCAGGTGGTGCAAAGGCAGGTGCTTCTCCCCCCGACCTTGACAGTATCCCTGCTATATTGCGCTATACGGGGCAGTGGAATGTATCCTTAAAGGCGAAGGACTTGCAGACCAGCGCCAAACTCACAGGCGCTATAGACTTCACGGACACCACTTATACAGAGCTGATCTTTGACCATCTTCGCGGCGAAATGGGCGCGATTATAAGTGGTGAAACAAGCCCCTTGGGCATAGCTCTGTCGCCGAGTGTACATGGTGCTTTTTCTTTGAATACGCAAAAAGGTGTGTTTCGTGTGCATTCTGCGGATATGCGCTTGCCGGAACTGAATAACAGCGTCGTCACAGGTTCGGCGACCCTTGATTTTGCGCAGGATATGCGTTTTATCGCGGATATAGAAACACGCATAAAATCTCTTTCTGCGTTTTTGCAAAGCGTCTTTCAGGAAAAGACACAGGAACATTTGCTTGCATCGCCGCAAAATGTGCGTCTCAAGACACAGATAAATTTCACAAAAAAAGAATTACGCTTTGACGCTGTGTCCGGTGCGTGGGGCGAAGAGTTAGAGTTTCAAGGGAAGATTCGTAAAATATTAGGCGAAAATTCCCACTGGGATTTTACACTTCAAGGCACTATGTTCGATTGGGATACCATGTTCCCCTCAAATAAGAATGCCGATATTGCTTCAACTGCCAACAGTCCTCCGTGGTCGTGGACATGGCTTGAGGACGTGAACGCTCAAGGCACGCTTTCTTTGCAAATGTTTCGCATCAGCAATATAGCCTTCACAGACATACACCTTCCCTTGCGCGCAAGCGCAGGAATGCTTGATTGCAAAGGGACAACATTTGCCCTTTATGGTGGCAATGGCACTGTAGACTTTCTCGGCAAAACAGAAAAAAACGCTTTAAACATCCAAGGTGGTCTTGTGGTGCAAGGCATGCAGCTTCCGCTTATGAGCGCCTCACAGCAATTGCCAACCCTTATTGGAGGTACGGGCAATGCGTGGTTCTCGGTGCAAGGCCCCTTGCGCCGCGCGGACGATATCATCAACGCCCTTGAAGGAACGTGGCGTATCAAACTGAAGGACGGCTACTTACAAGAACGCAATGAAGACGGCTCCCTCAAAAAAGATATGACTGCATTTGACGCTGTGGAAGATGCCGGCACATTCTCCAAAGGCATTTTAGTCAGTAATAATTTCCGTGTTACAGGGCCTGACATAAATATCCACGGCAATGGTTCTGTGAACTTCATGAAAAAAACACTTGATGTGCGTTGGAATGTAAGTGCCTCCGGGTTTACAAATATCCCCGTGCGCTTTCATGGAAATTTGGATAAGCCTGAGCGCGATATCAGTGCAGGTACTGTGATATTACAAGCTATCCTTGGTGTTTTTAATGTTTTTGGCTCCTTTATCAGTGGCTTCTTTGAGCTTTTTCGATAAAATATGTATTTCATGATGCGCCGTGATATACAATAATGACGCATAGTAATATACACAACAATGAAAAAAGCTTTTGTATATTGACAAACTATAAGAGGTGAATGATGCGCATAACCGCCATGGATTTAGGCACAAGCAATACCTGTGTGACAAGCTGTGACTCACAAGACAACCACGGCGCTAACGCCACAAAGCGCGTGCACGTTTTGAAACCTGAAGGCTGGCATAATCCCGCCTTGGGCGGTGCCATCCCTACGCTTATCCTTTATAAAGAAGGAGAACCCTTCCTTATCGGCGCAGCGGCGGAATACGAATTTGGCGAAGCCGCAGAAGTTGAAAGGGTCAGCTACGATTTGCGCGGGCAATTCAAACCGGATATCGCCGTTCATGAGCACGCACGCAAGTGGATGATGGATTTTCTGCGTCTTTTACGCGAGCGCGTAAAACCGGAAAAGCATTTGCTCGTAGGCATCCCCTCCCAAGCAGAAAGTCACTATCAACAAGCTCTACGCCAATGTCTGCATGAGACAGGGTGGGAAAACGCCCAATTTTTACGAGAACCCGTAGGGGCTGTTCTTCACTATATTGCCACAGGCGCCCTGCCGCCTTCACTTGCGGCGCGCGGCGTTCTCACTGTAGACTTTGGCGGCGGCACGTGCGATCTTGCCATACTACGCCGTGCAGACGTTGTGGGCAAATTCGGCGATATGCTCTATGGCGGACGACTCTTTGACGACCTCTTCTATCAAATCCTGCTTGACCAAAACCCCGAGCTTGAACTGCGCCTGCGCAGTGAAGGCAACGAATACTATGTCCACTGGGTCGCATGTCGCAAAGCAAAGGAAGAGTTTTCCTCTGCCATGAATCAAGACATGACGCAAAGTGTGACCGTGCGCGTGCGCTGGAGTTATTTCGACGGGCGCAAAGTCTATGAATGCTCCGCCTATATTGAAAATTTCACATGGGCAGACTTCCTTCACCATGCAGGCAAGTATAAAGCTTCAAAAGAACTGCTATCCACACTTGGTGAGCACGGCGAAAGAGCCGGCCTCTCCGCACGCGGACAAGGCCTCTTACAAGGCAAGCGCGTTGACTTAGTCTCGTGGTTTGAAGATATCCTGCACGAAACATTGCGCGACGCACGCCACGACCAGACAACCCCCTTTGCCGATATGCCCCAAGTCCTGCTCACAGGCGGCAGCAGCGCATGGCCCTTTGTGCGCCTGCTCGTCACACAAACCCTCGGCGAACGCGCCAAAATCCTTATGGGTGATGAACCCTACGCCGATATCGCCAAAGGGCTTGCCCAATATCACGTCCTCGCAGAACACTTGCGCGAAGGACGTAGTGCTCTGAAAAATGAATTGCCCACATTCATGGAAGAACGCATCCGCCGTGAAGCCATACAACAAACACTCAATCGCGGCTCTGAAACTCTCCTCAAAGAGCTGGAAGACTTCTTGCGCGATGTCGTCCTCCTGCCCGAATTTCGCCAATATCGCGACAAAGGCGGCACCCTACACAAACTCATGGCAAACATCGGCACTGCCATGGTACAAGAAGAAAAACGCATACGAGAATTGCTCGACAGCGCCATGGCACGCATGGGGCGCAATATCGTAGACAATTGCAGGCAAGAACTCAAAGTATGGTTTCGCGACAAAGGCATCCCTATTGTCCCTGAACGCCTAGAACAAACATGGATTGCCCTTGAAATGGATCAATTTATTGCACGCATGGCAGAGGAATTAAGTAATTCAACCCTACATCACGATCGCAACAATGCCGAGCTTGCTACCATGGTCGCCGCACCAGGTCTTGCCGCCCTCGCCGCCTCCGGCGCACCACTCACGGCCACGGTTATCGGCGTCAGCGGCCTTGTCCTCATGAAAGTCTTTAAATTAGACACGTGGGTAGTAGACAAAGTATTTCTATTACCCGTGCCCGCCTTCTTAAGGCGTCAACTCTTTGCAGAAAAACGCCTCGAAAAACTCTGCCAAGAACAGCTCGAAGCCTTCGGAAAAGATTTCAAAAAACACATAGTTGAACAATGGAAAGAGTCAGAAGGGCGCGTTCTAGCAGAGGCCGCACGCGTAGCCGCCGAAGAAATTGAAGCGCTGGATATACTCAATATCACACCAGCTTAGCAGTTGTTTAACTAAAGATATTTTTTTTAAGTTTTTTTCTTGGGGGGAAACTTTTTTTAGGAAAAAAAAGTTTCCC
>CAYJHT010000073.1:0-8103 GCA_964369615.1 uncultured Desulfovibrionaceae bacterium | reverse complement strand
ATCGTCCATGCCGTGCGCGAGACTTATATCCTTATCACCTTCCATGGCGTGTGCGGACATGGCAATGACGGGCAAATTGTCTAGTGCCTTTTGCTCACGAATTTTTTGCGTAGCGGTGAGTCCATCCATGACAGGCATTTGAATATCCATAAGGACAGCGATATAGTCGTGCTGTGCAAGCATGTCTAAGGCTTCAACGCCGTTATTGGCGATATCAAGAGTATAGCCTACATCACGGAGGAGTTCTTCTGCAATAAGTTGGTTTATCTCATTATCTTCTACAAGGAGGAGATGGCCTTCGCGCTGACCGTCCTTCTCTATGAATGCATCTTGCGTTGAGGTGGACAGGGAGAGAGTGTGTGTTGTATCTGCAATATGAAAGATTGCAGAAAAATAAAATCTCGATCCTTGTCCTACTTGGCTGTGTACACCAATTGTACCTCCCATCATTTCAACAATTCTTTTGCATATGGCAAGGCCTAAGCCTGTGCCTCCGTATTTGCGTGTGACAGAGGTATCTGCTTGGCTAAAGGCTGAAAAAAGCCTGTCCATTTGTTCTTGTGTTAAGCCGATGCCGGAATCTTGAACGGAAAAAGCACAATAGATTTTATTCTGTTTTTGTTCAAGGGTGTCAAGGGTGACTGTTATGGCGCCTTTATCCGTAAATTTAATCGCATTACTTACGAGATTAAAGAGAACTTGTTTTAAGCGTAAGGGATCTCCCAACAGAGCTGTATCAGATTGAAAATTTTTAATAACGAGGTCTAAGTTTTTTTCTGTTGTTTTGGGTGCGAAAAGTGAATATAAGTCATGACCTATATCATGTATATAGAATGGAATTTGCTCCATCTCCATTTTTCCGGCTTCAATCTTTGAGAAGTCAAGGATATCATTGATGATACGCAAAAGATTATTGGCAGAATAGAGGGTTTTATGCACATAGTTTTTTTGTGTTTCTTCAAGCTCTGTTTTTTCTAAAAGATGCAAGAGGCCTAGTATACCATTCATGGGGGTACGAATTTCATGGCTCATATTAGCGAGAAATTCACTTTTTGCCTTTGTGCTTTGTTCTGCGGCGTCACGCGCTTGGCGTAATTCTTCTTCATTTTTATGGATTTCCTCAAGCATAGCCTTGTGCTCTCGTAAGTCTCTCATATAGCTTACAATAGCATACTTCTCTTGATGTACAATGCGTACGAGGGTTATTTCGACGGGGATGGGGGCGCCGGTTTCTGGTTGTTGGCACATCCATTCGCCACGATAATAGCCTTGTTCAAGGGCAATGGTGAAATGTTCCCATGCTGTTTCACTTGAGCGAGTGCCGTCTGGCTGGTATTCGGGATAGAGTTTATAGAAATTTTCGATATAGGCTTGTTTATCGTCAAAGCCATAGAGGTTAACCATTTCCATATTGCAATCGATAAGCTCAAAGTCATTATCCCAAAAATTTGCGCCCATAGGGAAGGAGTCGAGCATGGCTTGCGCGCGATCTTCGGCATTCTTTGTTTGTTGTTCCATAGCTCTGAGTTCGCGTAGATCGCGTGTATAGCCAGCAACAATATAATTATCCTTATAGGGCACGCGAATAAGGGTGATTTCAGCCGGAATAAGTTCGCCGTCAAGTGTATTGTGTAACCATTCAAAGTGGCAATAGCCATCGTTAAATGCGGTGGTGATTTTTTCCAATGCGGAGTCGGCGGAAAGGCGTCCGTCGGGTTGATATTCTGGAGAAAGCTCAAAAAAACGATCAAGGTATTCTTGCTTATCTTTGAGGCCAAAAAGCTTTGCGGCCGCTAGGTTACAGTCAACATTTTGAAATTCACTGCTCCAAAAGTTTGCACACAGCGGCGTTGTATCAAGCATGAGTTGCGCTCTTTCCGTAGCTTCGCGTTCGCGCGCTTGGCTTGCGATAAGGGCACGTAGGTCGCGCAAATAAGCAGCAACCATGTATTCGTCATGAATATTAAGGCGAATAAGTATCAATTCTGAAGGGATAGGTTCTCCGTTCTTTGTTTGAAAGACCCACGACTTTGTCAACATGCCTTCATCAAGTGCCTTGTCGATAAGTTCTGGCATAAGTTCCATACTGCGACGCCCGCAAGGTTGCAAGTCTGGCGTACAGCCATGAGCATTTTCAAGAAGCTCTTCTTTGCTTTCAAATTCAAAAAGGCGCAAGGCTTCCTTGTTGCAGTCAACAAGTTGATAGTTCTTATTCCAAAGACTGACTCCCATAGGCATAGAATTAAACATAGCCTGAATACGTTCTTCAGCCTTTTGTGATTGGAGTTGGCTTGCGCGTAATTCGCGTAGATCCCTTGTGTGCTCAGCAATAAGGGCTGCACCGTCTACATCTACGCGGACGAGGGTGACTTCTGTTGGCAAAGGCTCTCCTTCTGCCGTAAGATAGAGCCATTCATCTTGACAGTAGCCGTGCTCAAGTGTCCTGTTGAGGAGGTAGTGTGACTTTGCATCTGAGGTCATGCCATTTGCTTGATATTCAGGATATCGCGCTGTAAGCTTTTGCTTTAGTTCTTCTTTTGTTGCAAAACCAAAGAGATATAATGCTTCTGTATTGCAATCTACAAGGTTAAGTTCTGCATCCCATAGGCAGATACTTGTGGGGGAGGAGTCAAATAATGCTTTGGCGCGTAATTCTACTTCATGATGTTCTTTAATTGTGCTTGTCACATTTTTTAAATCATAGAGATAGCTTACAATAATATCTTCGCCTTCATGCGGCATGCGCATGAGCGTATATTCTACGTGTGTCATTGCTTTGGAAGGGAGTTGATGCACCCACGTAAAATGACAGTACCCTGTTTCAAGAGCGGTCTTGAAGTAGTGGCGTGCAAGGGCAAGAGAATTTTGTCCATTAGGCTGAAGGAGGGGGGAAAACGCACCATAGTCTCTGGCATATTCTTCTAAAGACTGTACAGCGAAAAATTCAAGGAAGGCATTTGAACAATAGAGTGCATCCCCGTTTGCACGCCAGCATCCGACTGGAATAGGCATTGTGGTAAACAATGCAGAGGCAAAAGCCGGAGGCAGGGCAGGGTGGTTTTGTGTGGAAATTTCCATTGATATTCACCTAAGTATGTTAAGCAAAAAATAATTATATGATAACTTACCTCTTCCTACCTCGATTTTGGAAATGTACATGAAAGGATGAGGATATCAAACGACGCTTTGCTCTGTATGAGCAAGAGAGGGCTGTGCGTCCATAAATTTGTTACATATCTGATTGCTTCTTCTATGATAAAAAATGAAAAAAAACAAGTTATTTTTTTACGGATGCTATCTGTTTTAACACGGTATTCTTACTTTGTTTTTTGAAAAACTTGTGGGGAGGAACTTTTTTGGGGAAAAAAGCTTTCCCCCCACGTCATTCTAATTTCGTTTTTTTTTGAAAACCACTTGGGGGGAAACTTTTTTTTGGGAAAAAAAGCTTCCCCCTTCCGCCCCCACAAAAACAAACTTTTAGGGAAACACTGATTTAATGCCTTTTTGCCCTTTAACTGCGTCAAGCTCATCTCGCGAAACACTTATATATGTCTAATATACCGCGTGCTTCTCGAAATTCGCTTTCCTTGTTAAAGAACAAAAATTCGATTAAATCAGCGTTTCCTTAGATAAAATAAAGTGTAAAAAGAAAAGAGAGGGAATTTTTTTTAGAAAATTCCCTCTCTCTCGTTTTTACGGTCAATATTTCAATAAGTCAGCTGCTTAAGCTTCTTTTAGCGTCTGAATCAATTGTTCAAGATTATTTGTCTGCGTTGTTAAACGATTCACTGCTGCCATAGCTTCATCCATGGCACGCGCGGTATCCGTCGATACATTATTGATATTTGTAAGGGCACGATTAATTTCTTCAGAGGTTGCCGATTGTTGTTCTGCGGCAGTTGCAATCGTGCGTACTTGGTCAGCAGACAGGTCAACCATATGGACTATTTCATCCAGCGCATCTCCTGCTTGACGTGCAAGCCCTGTAGTCATCAGGATGCTTTCCACAGCATTGTCAACGTTCTTCGTATTGCTTTCAACGCCTGTCTGTACGCCGCGTATTGCGTTGCCGACTTCGACGGTTGCCTGCATGGTTTTTTCGGCGAGTTTGCGTACTTCATCTGCAACAACAGCAAAGCCACGTCCTGCCTCACCGGCACGCGCAGCTTCAATGGCTGCGTTTAAGGCGAGCAAGTTTGTCTGGTCAGCAATATCAGAGATAACATTCATAATGGCACCGATGGATTCAGCCTGTGCGCCTAAGCTTTGCATATCTGCTTTGACTTGATGCGCTCTTTGTTCTACCTCGCCCATACGACCCACCATATCACGCACGATATGGGCGCCGTTGTCTGCTTTTGTCCGTGCTTCTGTGGAGGCACTTGCGGCATCGCCGGCGCTTCTTGCAACCTCAAGCACAGTGGCATTCATCTCATCCATGGCGGAGGCTGTTTCTGTGAGGCGGTCAGATGTCACACTCACACCATTGCCGGACTCGCGCACTTGATTTGTCAAATCTCTTGCGGATGTAGAAACAATATCAGCAATACCTTCTAACTGTTCGGCAGCGTCCAGCATCCCTTGACGCTTGGCATTTTCTGCTTCTTTTTGAGCAATACTTGCTTGTTCCATGGCAGCGCGTGCTTCATTGCCCATACGCTCTGCTTCGTCTGCTTGTTGTTTGGCGGCTGCGATATTCATTTTTAAGGCTGCAACCATCTCACGCAGAGCGTTTGCAAGCACACCAAGCTCATCACGCGAATCGTAATTCAATTCTGCATCAAGATTGCCGCCTGCCACCATTTGGGCAAAATTTACACCAACATTCAATGGACCAACAATACTACGAATAAGATACCAAGCAAATGCAGTACCCACAATTATGAGAATCGCAATCAAACTTGTGACTACAATCTGCGCTTGTGCCAAGTCTCTTTGGCTTTGGGTGTTTAATTTTTCAAGCGTATGGTTGACGTCGTCAACGATTGTCGCTGTTGAGTCGGCAAGCTTATCTGACATGCCAAGGCGTGAGTTTGAAATAGCACTTGAGTCTTTCCAAAGTTTTTGAGTAGCTAAAAGTTCCGTGCGATAGAGTGCCAAGGATTCTGCAATCTTTGTTAAACCCGCAACGACACTTGCGTCATGCGTATTTGTCATGGCACCTTGCACATGTGTTATAAGGGCGTCTAAGGATGCAAGAGCAGCATCAAACAAGTCGACTTTGCGGGTTGCAAGAATATTTTGCACTTGCAAAAAAAGTTTTGAAAGGGATAGGTCAAATTCCAAGGAGTCAATATAAATCTGCTCATATTCGCGTAGCAGTGTGCCTTCTTCGGGATTTAAAAAAGGTTGTTCTTCTGACGCCGTTATTTTTTGTGTGAGCAAGGTTCGTATGCCTGCAGTGAGCTTACCAATTTCTGCGCCTGTATCTTCCATTTCGCTGAAATTTTTCACGATATCAAGAATCATTGCGTGCGATTCGGCAACAGAATTTTTGTAGTCAGTGTAAATGTCACGCGCTCCACCGATATACACCGGCAAACGTTTCAAATAGGGGTACTGTCTTGCAAGCGCTTCAAGTTCAGTTAGTGCATCTCCCATTTTATTTAATGCACTCGTCACTTCAGTATAATTTGCAGCGTTATTTGTCAGCCTATAGGTGCGCATAGCTAAATAGGCATCGGCAAAACTTTCTTTAACTTGAACAAGTCCTACAAATTCAGGAAAGTATACATTTGTTATTTCATCACTTTGCCTTGAAAGCTTATTAGCTTCAAAAATTGTCAGCACGCCTAAAACAAGCATGCAAAACATCATAAAGCCAAAACCAAGCATGAGCTTTTTGGAAACCTTCATGTCTTTCATCGTACAGTTCCTCACGAGAGATAAATAAATTCGCTTTCAATAACGAGCCAATCACACACAACAGGTGAGTGTCTTATAAAGTCTAAAACCTCATTAAAAACGAGGATATGCTTCACTTGCTTGTCTAAAAAATGTTTTTTCAAATTCCCCATTAAAAGGCGTCAACTACCTAGTTAAGCAGATGTTTTACTTAAGGGGGGGGTGGGGGACTTGTTTTTCAAAAAACGTTTCCTCCTGCAAGTTTTTCTATACTTTACAATACACGAATTACAACGCGGTGTCACACGAGAGCATATCGTTCTGCATGCAAAAAAACTTTAGTACACGTACAACAAAACAAAAATAAAACTTCTATCCACTACAGGTATCACGTGACCACAAGCAAAAAAACACTCGAAAAGTTATTTTGAAATATTCAATAATTTAGAGTGCTTTAGCAATGTGTGTCCTATAAATGAGCACAGCTACTCTAGCCCTCAGCAGGGGGATTTTGTCAAGTAAAATATTTTTATTTTGAAATTTAAATAGTTATAGTCTTGTTTTTCTGCTTTTTTTTGAAAAATATCCTAAAAACATGTGGGGAAAATTTTTTGTACAATGTGTCCCTCATGCTTATTTGAGTCTCAGTACAATTTTTGTGAGCTGGCGCATGAGATCTGCACGAGTGTCGTAGTTGAGTTGTGAGCCTGTCATATAAATGGCAAGAAGAATAGGGGCATCTCCGTGCACATGCGCTATATAGGCAGATGATTTCTTATTCGGAATAATCATGGCAATATCACCAATATTCCCATGATCGCCTGCGCCACTTTTATGGAAGACTGTCCAAGTCTTTGGAACGGCGGCGGCAATAAGATTGTTTCCGGCGCGTGTATCAGCAAGCCACTCTTTTAACTGTTTTTTGTTTGTTTCATTGAGCACATCTCCAAAAAAAAATTCTTGCATCAAGCGTATCATAGCGCGTGGTGTTGTGGCATTACGCTTGTCCGTGGGTTTTGCTGCGTTGATGATGGGCTCGTAATCTTCAAAGCGAAATTCTTCTCTGCCTGTAATACGCGCAAATGTTTGCACACTTTGTGGGCCTCCGAGAGCCTCTAAGAGCATATTCGTAGCAGTGTTATCACTTTCTTGCAACATGGCGGCGCACAGGTCGCCTACAGACAATGTTTTTCCTGAAAGACCTGTCAAGACAGGAGAGTAGGTGACAATTTTTGTAGGGATGACAAGTTTTTCCTTCAGGAAATTTGTCCTTTCCGGCTCTTGACTTTTTTTGAGGATAGCCGCGGCGATGACGAGCTTGACCGTACTGCAAAATGGAAAGCGTTCTTGCGCGTGATAGGTGAAACTTTTTTCTGTGCCCATAAAATGTACCATGATGCCTACTCTGCCTTGAGAAAAAGCTTTGACGGCGTCAATTTGTGCTTTTATGGTGTTTTCTTCCCATGCAGACAGGGCATGGACTTGGGTTGAAAACGTGCAGAAAAGGCAGAAAACAAGGAGTGGGAGTATGTGTTGTGTAAGATGTTTTTTCATGGAAGAGCCTTGTGATGTTTGATGATAAAAATAAGACTTTGCCTGTTCCCTTTTTTTGCTATATGACGTATATAGATGAAAGGCAAGACGTAAGTCTCATAAAAAAAATAATATATACACAATGGAGTAATAAATGGATATTTTTGAAGTGCTTTTGACTCGTCGGAGTATTCGCAAATTTACGGAACAGGCTGTCACTGATGCAGAGGTGGAGCGCTTACTTGAGGCGGCTATGGCAGCGCCAAGCGCGGGCAATGCGCAACCGTGGCGTTTTATAGTCATCCGTGCTCAAGAACATCGTGAAGCTATTGCTGCGCGGCATCCCTATGCACAGATGGCCGTGCATGCGCCTGTGTGTATTGCAGTATGTGCGGATACAAAGAGTGAAAAGTATGCTGGTTATTGGCCGCAGGATTGCGCCGCCGCTCTGCAAAATATATTACTTGCTGCGCGTGGCCTTGGTATTGGTACTGTGTGGACGGGTGTACATCCAGACAAGGAAAGGGAAGTGGCACTGAAAGAATACTTCCGACTGCCTGCTCATGTGGAAATGTTGGGTATCGTGGTTTGCGGCTACCCTGATCAGCCATTTAAAAAACGTGATACTTTTGATAAGGATAAGGTTTATTCTGAAATCTGGGGGGACAACACACCATTATAACAGCGGTTTTAAAAAAACTTGTGGGGGGAAACTTTTTTTGGGAA
>CAYJHT010000072.1:0-8145 GCA_964369615.1 uncultured Desulfovibrionaceae bacterium | reverse complement strand
GGGGGAAACTTTTTTTTTCCTAAAAAAAAGTTTCCCCCCAAGAAAAAATTTAAAAAAATAAAAAATAAAAAATAAAAAATAAAAAAGTTTTCCCCAAAGCTCTTTTTAAAAAACACATCCTTCATATTTTTGAGAGAGCTTTCTTTTCTTTTAACCAGTATTTTATGGTGGTATAAAGGATATCCGGTGCGATTGGTTTTGTAATATGGTCATCCATGCCATGTGCAAGACTTTTTTCTTTGTCCCCCGCCATGGCATGTGCTGACATGGCAACGATGGGGAGGTGGGCAAATTGCGGCTTATTGCGTATGCATCGTGTGGCTGTGAGTCCATCCATAATGGGCATTTGAATGTCCATAAGGACTATGTCATAGGGGTCTTGATCAAGCATGGTTAAGGCTTCTTTGCCATTGTTGGCAATTTTTACAGTATAGCCGACGCTTTGAAGAAGTTCTTCGGCGATAATTTGGTTAATTTGATTGTCTTCTACTAAAAGAACATGTCCTGAGTGCGCGCTGTCATCTTGTGGTGTGAGATGGTTTGCGTTTGGTACGCTCATGTCTTCATGGGCAAGATCAAAAGTGGCGGTGAAGAAAAAGCTTGACCCGACATCGGGGATACTTTCCACGCCAATAGTGCCTTGCATCATTTCTACAATGTTTTTTGAAATGGCAAGACCTAGGCCTGTGCCGCCATATTTGCGAGTCACAGAGGTATCTGCTTGTGTAAAAGCAGAAAATAAGTTTTGTATATGTTCTTTTGACAAGCCGATGCCTGTATCTGTGACTTTAAAGGCACAATGTAGCTTGCAGTCATCGTGTTTATTGCTCGTTATTTCGACACAAATAGAACCTTTTTCGGTGAATTTTATGGCATTATTGATAAAATTAAGGAGGACTTGTTTTAGTCGTAAAGGGTCACCAAGCAGAGGTACGGTGGTAAAGTCGCCTTTGTTTATATGATATTCAAGTCCTTTTTCTTCTATGCTATGTCCTACGAGGTTTTCTAGCTCAGAGCAGATATCATGTATGGTAAATGGTGTCATTTCCATTTCAAGTTTACCGGCTTCAATTTTTGAGAAATCGAGAATATCGTTAATGATGCGTAAGAGTTCCTTAGTGGAGAAGAGGGCTTTTTGCATATAGTCTTGCTGCACAAGATCAAGCTTTGTATTGGATAAAATGTGCAAAAGTCCTAAGATGCCATTCATAGGGGTACGGATTTCGTGGCTCATATTGGCGAGAAATTCGCTCTTGGCTTGCGCGCTTTGTTCTGCGACTTCTCGTGAATCTTCTATTTCTTTGAGCATTCTTTTATTTTCTCGCAAATCATTGCAATAGGCAATATAGAGCGTTTCTTGTCCAATCTGCACGTGCGAAACGGTCACATCCAAAAAATATGCGTGTTTGTCTACATCATAGGCCAGAACTTCAAAGCAAATCCTGCCATTTTCTATGACTTCATCAAATTTTTCTTGAATAAAGACGTCCGTTCGTATGCCATTTGGCTGTACTTCAGGAAAGTATTGCATGGCCTCGGCAAGATAGGTGTCTTTTGTGTCAAAGCGACTAATGGATAAGGCTTCATCATTGCAATCAACAAGCTGTCTTTGTTCATTAAACATAAGGATGCCCATAGGCACACCGTTTAATATGACTTCTGTGCGTTCTTCTGCAAGTCGTGCTTTTTTGCTGCTTTCTTCTACTTCTCGTAAGTCTCTGTAAAAAACGACCACCATGTCTTGCCCATTGTGTTTGGTACGCACGGCTGTTACGTCTGTGGGCACGTCTTCACCGGTAATGGATGTTCCCATCCAAAACCCGTGCGCACGGCCTTGTGTGAAGGTTTTATATAATTGTTCTTGCATTTTTTGCAAAGACGGTGTGCCGTCCGGTTGTATTTCTGGATACAAGGCGTGCATATGTTTCATGAAGCTTTCTTGGTCTTCTAAGCCAAAAGCTTTAAACATAGCTGTGTTGCACCCTACGGGATTTCCTTGGCAGTCCCAAATCATGGCGCCGATGGGGCTGGCATCGAGCATGACCTTGCTATAGGCATTTGACTCTTCGAGTTTGCAGATTATGGCATTTTGTTCGCGCAAGTCGTTAAGGTAGGCAAAAATAAGGTGGGTATCGGCGACGGTAGTGGGGCTGATTGTCAGTTCAAAGGGGATTTCTTCGCCATTTGTGTGTAGATGCGTCCAGTTTTTGCGTAGTATTCCTGTTTCGAGTGCTTCTGCGAGATATTTTTGCCCAAGAATAGCTGATTTTTCGCCATTAGGTTGATATTCTGGTATGGTATTAGTGAAATTATCTATAAACTCTTGCACATTGTTAAAGCCAAGGACTTGTGCAGAGGCATGACTTGCGTCGATCAGAACATGTTCATTGGACCATATTTGCACGAGCAAGGGCGTCGTTTTGAGCATGTTTTTCATGAGTGCGGTGGCATAATCTGCTTTATGCTGAACGCGCTGTAATTCGTCTTGAGTGTGAGCTAAAGTTGTTTGAGAAAGCATGAGCGCGTGTTGGGTTTCTTCGAGCTTTTGTAAGATATTTTTTGTATCAAGTGCAGTTTGGGTGCATTCTTGTGTTTTTCGCATAGTAAAAAGCTTTCACCGTATTAAGAATGTTAAATTTCTCTGAAAGCGAGAAAAATATATTATCTGATCTGCTTTGAGATATATATGTCTACCTAATGTCTTGACATTAACACAAAATATTTTGATTGAGAAGCAGTCTATTTAGGAAGAAAAAAATATTACATTACAACGTTTTAACAATAACCTTCTCTTTGAGGGAGGGCTTTTTTTCCAAAAAAAGTTTTCCCCCAAGAAAAAAATTTCCCCAAAGCCCTTGCAAAAAAATTCACTTGTTTTTCTCAAAGTTTTTCTGCATTCTCTGACGAGAATTGTGAATTTGCAAACTGTCTCAAGAGTATTTTGGAGGATAATTGAGATTTTTTATGAAAACCCCCTCTAACAGGCAGGTCAGCCATGACAGAGAGCATTGTTCTTCTTATGACCCGCTTTCCTCAAGCCGGTAAAGCGAAAACGCGACTTATTCCTTCTTTTGGCGCAGAGGGCGCGTGTACTTTGCATGTTGCGATGACAGAATTTACATTACAAGAGTGCTGTGCGCTTGACGCTGCTGTGCATGTTCATTATGCGGCGACGCTTGAGGAAGGCGATTGCGCGCTGGATGTGGATAAGGCTATGCAGGATTGGCTTTGCGTGCCTCCGGCCTCTTGTGCAGAAGCCTTTGTAAGGCCAGTGCTTTTTCCGCAAGTCTCAGGGGATTTGGGGGCGCGCATGTGCGGCGCTATGCAAGAGAGCCTTGCGTATTCGTGCGCGCAGGATAAGGCGGGAGAGTCTGATGTTCGCCGAAAAAAACTTGTTATTATAGGTTCGGATTGTCCTGAAAATCGTCGAGAGAATATGCGCCACGCACTTGAGCTTTTAGATACTTATGACTGCGTCGTGGGGCCAAGTAAGGACGGCGGCTACTATCTTATAGCTTTTTCCCTCGATGTGCCCGATGCGACCAGTTCCGGCGAGCAAACTTTCTTCACGCTACCACATAATATTACAACAATATTTCAAGATATTGCATGGGGCAGCGACAGCGTCTTTGCAAAGACTGTGGACAAAATAGGTCGTGCGCGTTTGTCATACACGCTCTTGCCTTCTTTGTCAGACGTAGACGAGCCTGCGGATGTGCCGCCAAAAATATCTGTGATTATTCCGACTTTTAATGAATCTGGATATATAGGACGCCTCTTACAGGATATGCCTGCTGCCTTTCGTACAGAAATTATCGTGGTGGACGCGCACAGTGACGATGACACAGTTGCCCTTGCGCGCGGTGCTGTGTGCGTCTTGTCTGAAAAGGGGCGCTCTGTACAGATGGCAGTGGGTGCGTCGCAGGCGACGGGCGATATAGTGTTTTTCTTGCATGCCGACAGTGTGTTGCCGCCTTCATGGGACAGTTGTATCCGTGAAGCATTGGCACACGCCGACGTGAGTCTTTGTTATTTTCGCTTTGCAATTACAGAATCTTTTTGGACGCGTCCCTTTATTGAGTGGGCGACGCGTGCGCGTTGTATTTTGTTTCGCTTGCCTTATGGCGATCAGGGGCTTTGTGTACGTCGTGCAGATTTTGAGCGTTGGAACCTGCCTACGGTGCCTATTTTTGAAGACGTGTTCTTGGTAAAAAGAGCGCGGCAGTGTGGGCGCCTTGTGGGTCTTGGTGTGAATTTGTCTACCTCTGGTCGGCGTTGGTTTCAGCATGGCTTTGTGCGTACAAGCATTATCAATATTTGCATCCATATATGCGTATGGTTGGGGATGGATTTAGCGGATATAAAGGAGGCGTATTGGTGCGGTGAAAATCCCCTTCTACGCTTTGTGAAAAAACGCTTTTCACAGCAGAAAAGCTCATAGGGGAACAGCCTCCACAAGTTTTTTCAAAACAACAAATGCGAGTGACATTATAGAGGGACTCAGAGATGGATGAGATAAAAAAACACGGTGTTATAGGTATTATTGGTGGCAGTGGCCTCTATGATGTGGAGGGTCTTAAGGATGCGCGTGCGGTGTCGGTGCCTACACCCTACGGTGACAGTTCTGACATGTGCCTTACGGGTACTTTGGGTGATGTTCCGGTGGTTTTTTTGGCGCGTCATGGCAGGGGGCATAGGCTTATCCCTTCAGAAGTGCCTTATCGCGCGAATATTTATGCCTTGAAAAGCTTGGGTGTGACACATCTTTTGTCGATTGGTGCTGTGGGTTCTTTGCGTGAAGGGATTCGTCCTTGCGACATGGTTGTTGTCAATCAATATGTGGATTTTACAAAGCGGCGTGAGATGACCTTTTTCGGCGATGGTTTGGTTGGGCATGTTTCTATGGCGCAGCCGACGTGTGTGAATTTTGATCGGCTTGTGTATGAGGCGTCGTGTGCAGTCTTGGGGGAGGCATCTTCGCGGGTGCATCTGGGGGGAACGTATGTGTGCATAGAGGGGCCTCAATTTTCAAGTTTGGCAGAGTCGCATATGTATCAGCGCTTTGGGGCAGATGTTGTCGGGATGACGAATATGCCGGAAGCAAGGTTAGCGCGCGAGGCGCAGATGGCCTATAGTTCTTTGGCTATGGTGACGGATTATGATTGTTGGCATGAGACGCATTCTACGCAGGATGTGGAGGGGGTTCTTGAGAATTTACGGGCAGTGACGCTTGATGCCAAGAGGATAGTGCCTCGTGTTGTGCGTGATTTTGCTTTGCAGGTGCCTGCATCTGTGGCGCATAAGGCATTGGATATGGCGGTGATTACCGAGCCTGCTATGCAGTCGTCAGCGAACAGAGCATTGCTTAAGGTTTTACGTGCTTCTTGTGTTTTGTAATTTGAAAGGCTTGTGGGGGGAAACTTTTTTTGGAAAAAAAGTTTCCCCCAAGCAAAAAAGAAATAAAGAAATAAAGAAAAAAGTTTTCCTCAAAGTCCTTTCAAAAAAATCTTTTAGATTTCACGAGGCAGCAGTATCACAATGTTAATTGAGTGATTCTTTGAGGTTTTTTCCAGGTGTGAACTTTGCGACCTTGCTTGCGGGGATGCGCATTTCTTCGCCTGTGCGAGGGTTGCGCCCTTTTCGTTCTGCGCGTTCGATGACTTTGAATGTGCCAAAGCCAGTAAATGTGACAGTTTCGCCGCTGGCAAGTGCTTCGCGTATAGAATCTAGCACGGCATCAAGGGCGTTTTCCGCCATACTTTTTGTTGGCAGTGCTGCTTTTGCGTATACTTTTTCTACAAATTCTGCTTTCGTCATAATTTTTCTCCAGAAAAATGCGTTTGGTATAGTTTTCTGTTGTCAGAGTGGGAGTATGCGTGTTTTTCCACCTTTATTTCAGGCAAGATATTTTTTTAGTGCGCTTGCGGTTGGCGAATTTGTTTGCCTCTTGTGGGGCACGCGATTTTGCCGAAAATATATGGGAAAGTGACTGTGTTAACAGGCTGAGTGTTATTTGCGGCATCTCTTTCTCTCTTGTGTAGCACATGAAATTATTTGTCAATAAAAAAGGTGATAAAACAGAGCGATATTTATAAAAAAATCAAATTTCAAAAAGATATATTTAGAATGTGCTCTTGGCGTCATTTGAATTAGGTGGAAGTTGTGTCCCTTTCAGGAGGTTTTGTTTCGTTTTTGCGCGTAATGGGCGTATAGTTTTTCAAAAAACACATTAAGTTTTTAATTTGTAAAAATAACAAAGTCTTCTGTAAAAAAAAGTTAAGACCCAGCAAAAACTGTAGACAATTGTCTGAGAAAGCAGTATTAGTATGCACCCCAAGGTGTGCATGCTTGTTCGTGAGTGAGCGTGTGCGCAATTGCAATCAAGAATGACGCTTGACAGGCGACGATAAGGAGCATTCATGTCGGACACCCCCGCAAAGCCTATGGTCTTAATAGAAACATCTTCAGGAGATATTCTTGTAGAGCTTTTCCCTGATGCAGCCCCTAAGACAGTGGCGAACTTTTTGTCTTATGTAGACAGTAATTTTTATGAGAATACAATTTTTCACCGAGTTATTCCCGACTTTATGATTCAAGGTGGTGGGCTTGGCGTTCGTATGGATGAGAAGGCTACCTCTACCCCTATAGAGAACGAGGCATTGAACGGCTTAAGCAATGAGAAGGGCACGCTTGCTATGGCGCGCACTATGGATCCTCACAGTGCTACTGCGCAGTTCTTCATCAACCTTGTGGACAATGACTTTTTGAATCATAGTACGCCTACGACTTTACAAGGTTGGGGCTATTGTGTTTTTGGGAGAGTGATTGAGGGTATGGATACGGTGGAAAAAATTGCAAAGTTGAAGACAAAGACTGTGAATGAGTATGAAAATGTTCCAGTGGATATGGTGGTCATTACGGGTGCGAGTCGCTTTGAATAGTTTTTCCTGTGTTTTCAAGTCTTTTTCTTGCTCTTAGTTGTTTGAAAATATTGTAAAAATAAAAAGATAAAAAAAAGACAAAAAAACACTTGCCAAGGAACCCAATTTTCGATAAATACATCTTCGCCGCTTTTGAGTGGCACTGTGGCAAGGTAGCTCAGTTGGTCAGAGCATACGGTTCATACCCGTAGGGTCGGAAGTTCAAATCTTCTCCTTGCTACCATATAAGATTTTTAAGTCCCGTAGGAAGAGCTTTTCTTACGGGACTTTTTCTTTGTGGAGTTTTCGTGGGATTTTGTATGAAAGACGCTTGACAGGTGTGTGTGATTGTGTGTAGAAGGTTCTTCGTTGCTGTGCGAGAGTGGCGGAATTGGTAGACGCACTGGACTTAGAATCCAGCGCTTTCGGCGTGGGAGTTCGAGTCTCCCCTTTCGCACCAATAAAGATTTCGGCTAGTTGTCATGACTAGCCTTTTCTTTAGTGTCAACTGCTGTCACTAAACTGTCACTAGTCAGTGACGGCAACATTCTACTTGCTCTTTGCTGACTTCCGGCTGTCACATGCGCATAAAATGTACCCGTGGTCACGACGCTTGAATGTCCAAGCTGTGCGCTCAGAGGTGCTCCCCATTGGTTGGACCAGCTTTGAGGCAAATTAAGAGTGTCTGTTCTGGCGATGGTCTCGCCGCGCTCCAGCATCATAAGGAGCATGGCTGGCGAGTCTTTGCCGACGGAAAGGGAAACAACATTGTGCATGGCCTACTCCTTTTACTCATAAAAAAAAGCCCGGCATAATAACCGAGCCTGTGAGCTTTATTTTTTAACCTTGTTTCTCTAAGTACAAACCATAAGCAGACAAAGCCACACCAATAATTGCGTATAGTATCCATGCAGTGCTCATACTAATCCTCCCGCGTTATGACGATACTTATGGCTATGAAAAGAATTGCAAACAATATCCCAGAGTAAGTATCTTGAAATATGGCCACCGCCACCCCTGCCACGCCAAGCTTTTCGAGGATGTCAGCCACCCCTTTTTAATCTGTTCTTGTGTTGCATTTTCACCTCACATTCTTCTCATAAACACTTTGACAAGCCCTGTCAAAGCTTGCTGAAAGTGAGTAATCACTGAGATCACGTCATCCCGGTTTCTTTTTTAAAAAGGGGGGATTTTTTAAGGATATTGACAACACAGCAAGAAAACT
>CAYJHT010000071.1:0-8158 GCA_964369615.1 uncultured Desulfovibrionaceae bacterium | reverse complement strand
ACCTCATCCTTACCAAGGATGCACTCTACCGACTGAGCTACAAGAGCAAGCAACGTCAAAAGCTTGTATAAGAAATGACGGAAGTCGTCAAGCAAAAAAATGAAAAAAAACAAAAAAACTTTGCATTGCCTGTCGAGGACGCTTGGTATAAACTACGCAAAGAACATAAAGACCTTAACAAGAGGAATGCTATATGCGCATAATTTCATCTCTTTGCCTATACATGCTCCTCCTTGGCGGATGCGGCCCCAAGATCGTAGGACAAGACGCTGAACAAGCCCGCGTCTCAGGCGTTGGCATTGCCACCGATGACCCTAATCAATTACGATACCCGCTCAGTGGAAAAAACATTGACAAACAACTCTACTTCCTCAATAAGCAGGAAACAATGGCACAAATGCAAAACTATACCACGCTCCTCCTGCAGCAAAAACGCACGGATGATGCCCCAAATAACTACAACGACCTGCAACCAAGGCAGGCAAGTCCCTTTCGGTGGTGATGCCTATGGATCCCTTGACTCATGCCACAAGCGGCGCACTGCTCGCCCTCTCACTCGCACATAAGCCGGCAACTAGACTCTTTGTTCCGCTCGCTGCACTCGTCGCAGCCTCGCCAGATCTTGATGTTATCGTCGCACCACTTCCACTTGACTTTCTCCTCCTCCATAGGGGCATCACTCACTCACTCGCAGCTGTACCAATTATGGCTTTCATACTCGTATGGTGTTTGCTCCCCGTATGGCGCGGACACAATGCACACCCAGAGCTTACAGATATGCGAAATGTCGCAGGAACCTATGTCTCGCCTACATGGTCCTTCTGGAAAACATACTTCTTTACCGCAGCCTTGCTCCTTCTACATATCTGGCTCGATTGTGTAACAAGCTATGGAACTATGATATTCCTCCCATTCTCAGATTACAGAGTGCGGCTCAATGGCATATTCATTGTAGATGTATTCCTTGCAATACCCATGCTCGTCGCACTCATAAAAGGCTGGAAAGGACGACAGTGGGCAGCAGCTGGACTTATCTGGATATTCCTCTATCCCGCAGCATGCGTCGCTCTGCGTATCTATCACGAAGAAAATACAAAAACACAATTCGCGCAAGATGGACGACGCATAGAACAACTCTCTGTCCTGCCAGACGCCTTCGCACCGCTCTATTGGCGACTCATTTATGAAGAAAAAGATCCGTTCCCGCCAAAGGAGCATGCTCTTGCAAACACGCTGCCAGCACCCATGCAAGGCTTCTATCTGTCCGCATCCTCGCGTATTGTCTACGAACAAGGACTCAATGCATTCGGCAAAACATACACGCGCGCATACCCACACCCCGCCCTCCCAAAGGATATGGCTCTCAGCCTCAGAGATGTCAGTATCGATGCCAGCGCCTTTCTCAACTTCTCCGTTATGCCCGTCTTCCAAGTAAAAGAAATCAGCCCAAATCATGGTTCAAATAGTAACGCAGAAGAATTTGTCATTTTTGATCTGCGTTTCGGAAGCATGCTTCCCTTTGTCAAAAACATCATGGATCTACGAAATGCAGGCACCCCACCCTTCCTTTTCTTTGCACGCCACAAAGAAAATAAATGGACTGAGGTACGCATGGCCTTCATCTCCTCCGGTAAACAAACATCATGGAAAGCACCCATACCTCCACGAAAATCTGTGCCATGGTGGCAATGGGTTCTAGGCATTCAACAATAAATACAAAGAGAAATATATGCAGACACAATTTTCACATATAGATAATAATGGCTCCGTAACTATGGTTGACGTCGGCAAAAAAGCACATACGCAACGCACCGCCGTCGTACGCGCGCGCGTCTACCTTGCCAAATCCACACTGGAACTCCTCAAAAAATCTGCACTTCCCAAGGGAGACGTCCTTACCACAGCAAAGCTCGCGGGGATCATGGCGGCAAAACGCACCGCAGAACTTATCCCGCTCTGCCACCCTCTCCCGCTCTCTTACGCAGACGTGCGCTTTGCATTGCACGACGATGGCCTCGCACTTGAAGCAGAAGTCCGTACTACAGGCACCACAGGTGTTGAAATGGAAGCGCTCATCGCCGTACAAATAGCCGCCGCAACTATATATGATATGTGCAAAGCCGTCCAAAAAGATATACGCATAGGCGACACCAAACTCGTCTATAAAAGTGGGGGGAAAAGTGGAACATTCTGCGCACCTGATTACACATACGGGCAAAAACTCAATGGAAACAAGCCCGTAGAACAGAACAGGTAAGACCGCCTATGATACAGCTCCCAAACCTTGATCCCGTTGCCTTTAGCATCGGAAGCCTAGATTTGCGATGGTATGGCATCATGTATATGCTCGCCTTTGTCACCGCATGGGGACTCGGGCGCTATCGCGCCGCACGCTCACAAGGCACGTGGACAGCCGCAGAATTTGACGACCTCCTCACCCTAGGCATGCTTGGTGTCATCCTCGGCGGACGCATAGGCTATGTCCTCTTTTACGACTTGCCAGCCTACATCGACGACCCCTTTGAAGTATTACGCATATGGAAGGGGGGCATGTCCTTTCACGGTGGCCTTCTTGGCGTCCTGTGCGCCTTCTATTACTACGCGCGCCGCACAGGGCGACAATTTCTTGAAGTGTCAGACTTTATTGCACCACTCGTGCCCACAGGCCTGTTTTTTGGACGCATCGGAAACTTTGTCAACGGCGAACTCTGGGGCAATGTCACACAAGTCTCATGGGGGGTTGTCTTCCCGTACGCAGGCCCATTGCCGCGCCATCCGTCGCAACTCTATGAAGCCGTTCTTGAAGGTCTTGTCCTGTTTCTTATTCTTTGGTTTGTATCTCGCAAAAAACAGCGAAAGGGACTCATTTCGGGGCTATTCGCCTTTTTCTACGGCCTTTTCCGCTTCCTCGTTGAGTTGGTTCGCACACCGGATCCACAACTAGGCTACATTGCCTTTGACTGGCTCACCATGGGGCAGGCTCTCTCGTTGCCCCTCATGTTCATAGGTGTTTTTTTAATAGTGCGCAGCCGCACATTTTAACACGCCATGCCGATGTGTTTTTGGGGGAGGGGGGTGAGGAAGATTTTTTTCTTGTGTAGGGGGAAACTTTTTTTCCCAAAAAAAGTTTCCCCCCACAAGCCTTTCTACACTCTCCGACGACAATCGTGAATGTACAAATTGTCGCAAAAGTATTTTGTAAGTATAATTAAGGAAACGCTGATTTAATCGAATTTTTGTTCTTTAACAAGGAAAGCGAATTTCGAGAAGCACGCGGTATATTAGACATATATAAGTGTTTCGCGAGATGAGCTTGACGCAGTTAAAGGGCAAAAAGGCATTAAATCAGCGTTTCCTTAAAAATAGTGCACACAATCGGAATAAGATACACCTTCTGATACATGCAGTACTTTTCAAAAAACAAAAAAGCCACCTTCTTATACAAAGAAGGTGGCTTTTTTGCAGAAAAAGAAGGAAAGTATCTATGAAACGTGCAAAAGTTTTTGCACCTCCATACTCAAACCTTGTGCGCGCTCCACTTCGAAATCTTCCACAGCACCGAGCAGTTGAGAGACAAGACGCTCTAGCGGTGTCCCTTGTAAACGCTCCTTCAAATACAAGACTGTATCACTTGCATGTCCCCAATCCTGCTCCATATGCGCAATGGCCTGATCAAGCACATGGCACGCATGCTCACGCTCTGCCACATTTAAGCGATCGGCAATTGTGGCCTCGGTTTCACCAGAGCTGCCAGCACCGTCGCTGCCAAGGTGTTCAATAATTGCGCTCACAGCCTCTGTAAGACGCACTACAAGCGTGCGTAAGTGCGGTGTGATCATGTTGGGATTATGGACAAGCGTCTTTTCGAGGGTCGCCGCAGCCTCTGCCAAGGCTTCTGCGCCCAAGTTTGCCGCAATACCACGCACTGTATGCGCATGACGCACAGCTGTCTCAAGGTCGTTTCTTTGTAAACACGCACTGATATCTTCGTTGACGGTCGCGTAGCGATCGGCAAATTTGACAAGCAAACTCGCATATAGGGTCTCATTACCACCCACTGTCGCAAGACCGCTGATAAGATTGAAACCTTCGATACTTTCCGGGAGCTTATTCTTACGCATAGGCGCTGTTGTCGGCTTAACTGTCGACTCCTTTTTAGGGGCGCTATTACGCGTAGGTAACAAGCTGTTAATAGTCGCAAACAAGGCCATAGGCTCAAGTGGTTTGGTTAAGTGCGCATTCATCCCCGCAGAAAGGGAGGTTTCCTTGTCATCAAGCATAGCGTGCGCAGTCATGGCAATAATGGGCATGCGATAGCCCGCAGCACGAATACGGCGCGTCGCCTCAAGTCCGTCCATAATGGGCATCTGCACATCCATAAGGATAAGGGAATACTTTTGCTTTTCAACAGCATCCACGGCTTCTTGCCCGTTGTTGGCAATATCAACTTCAAGCTGGGCGGCTTTTAAAACTTCGTAGGCGATTTCTTGATTGATTTCATTATCCTCAACCAATAAGATACGTGCAGGCCCGTCGTCGTCCTCTCCCTCTTCAGCATCCACTGCTGGAGGTAGATGGCTTTCAATTAATTCAATGAGATGCTTTTCAAAGTCTGACGGACTCGTAGGCTTTGGCAAAGCAAGAGAAATACCCGCATCCTTTGCTAATTGCTCCACTTCATTTAAGCAATATTGGGAATGTAAAATGAGAAAAGGTTTTTGAGAAAGTGTCATCTCTTGAACATAGCTTGCAGCTTCAATCCCATTCATACTAGGCATACGCCATGTCAGTACGACAGCACGAAAAGGAGCGCCCGCATTATCGGCGTCTGCAATCATCTGCAAAGCTTCCTCACCGCTTATAGCAACACTGACTAGCATCCCTAATGACTGTAAGGCTGCCTCTGTCACCTGCTGACTTAAGGGCTCATGGTCAACTACAAGAATCTTCACATCGCCTAAGGGGCTTGTGGTGTCGTGCTTTAGCTCCTCTATTGCTTCAAGCGGAACAGTCACATTAAAAACGCTTCCGCTGCTTTCTTCGCGATTGGGAAATACAGCAATCGTTCCACCCATAGCCTGCGTCAGACGGTAACAGGTCGCAAGGCCAAGTCCTGCGCCCCCGTGTTCGCGCGTATGTGAGTTGTCCACTTGAATAAATGGCTTAAAAATTTCCTTGCAAGACTCTTCAGGAATGCCGATGCCTGTATCCATAACCCTGAAAGAAATGAGACCCTCTTCCGTAAGGCTTACATTGATACTCACAGAACCTTTCTCTGTGAACTTGATGGCATTGCCAGCAAGATTAAGCAATATCTGAGAGATACGCATGGCGTCACCATTGAGCATTTTGGGCACATCACTCGCGACATTATATCGAAATACCAAGGATTTTTCACGACAGCGAGGCTCAATTGTCGCGCTTAAATTTTGCATGACGGTATCAAGCCGAAAGGGGAGGGGATTGAGCGCAAAGCCCGCTTCCTCCATTTGGGAAAAATCCAGCATCTCTTGAAATATATGCAATAAGTCCTTAGCAGATTCTGTGATTGATGTCAGGTACTTGCGTTGCTGATCATCAAGGCGTGTCTGCTGAAACAGATAACCAAAGCCAATAATGGCATTAATAGGCGTGCGAATTTCATGGCTAAGTTTAGCTAAAAAATTGTCCTGCATCTTCGATAATCCTCAAATTTTCCGCTGATTACATAACTTTCCGGTCACAGCACTCACTGCTACCTTGTCACCGTCTTCTTCAAATCCGTTTGGTATATTGCCCAATAATTCCCTTCTCCGCAAGGCATGGAAGGGCATTTTTAAAAAAATATTTTATCTCTTAAGAGGCGACTCGTCAAACATACAAATCACTCACCCCCAAAAAACAACTTGAACGCGCATACAAAGCACACGCTGTTCTTGAAATGCGTCATACTCATTTGTGTCTTTGAAGTATGAGAAGTATTCTACATCTTGCGCTTTGTAACAGGTAATGCTATGCAGGGCTTGATACTTCCCGTGATACATTCTGACAAGAAAGAGGATTTTTATGAAAGTTTGCCGTCTCACAACATGCCTTTCCCTCATAATATGCTTTTGCCTTACAGCGATTATGCATTGCTCTCAAGCCTACGCCGCCAATAAACTGCACGTCGTCCTTTTACTGGAAGACGACATACCCAATAATCTTTCCCTTGCTTCTGATCCTCTTGCTGGTCTACTGCATGCACTGCGCACCCTGCAAACACAAGGAGACATAGAACTTATTATTCGCAGTGCGACAGAGTATCAAGAGCAAAAAAAAAATTTCCATGAAGTTGCCGCCAGCACGACGCACGACAATGATATCATTGTTGTAGCAAGCCCCATCTTTCACACGCTCCTTAATAATAATGCCGGAAATTACAGGCGTCAAAATTTTTTATGCCTTGACGCCGATATTGCAGCGCCAAACATACTCTCCATCGTTTTTGCCGACGTACAAAGTGCTTATCTTTGTGGCGTCGCGGCAGGCATGCTCTTACATAGCTTGCCAAGAACAACAGAAAAGACCCCTTCCATTCCTCTTGCTCTGATTGGCGATGCTAGCCTTGCTCAAGAAGCCATGCACAAAGCCTTTCAAAAAGGCGCAGAAGAAAGCCTTAGCCGGCTCATACAGGCTCCCAATCTCCAGTTTATGCATCACACTCTTTCTATGAATGCTACGGAACATATTGGTAATGCTCTTGCCACACACATTGCTGACAAGGACAATGCCGCACTCATTTTTTGTACACTCACAGGGCAAGCAGCTCTTGGCATCCATAAGGCAGCACTTGACAAGAATATATACGTCATCGGTATGGATCAACACCTGCAAGACGTAAGTCCTTCCGCAGAAAGCTTTTCTCTCAAAAAGGATATGGGCAAAGCAGCCACTGATATGCTGCTCCATATCAAAAAAAGTGGATTTCCTGTAGGGCAAATTCAAGAAAAAACAGTGCAAGACGATGTCGTTGGCATCATAGCTTCCTACCATAATATAACACCGCCTGTCGCTGAAGCAATCGCTATGCACCTTGTAAACGTGACAAAGGAATTGCAGGCAGGAAGTATCGTACTCGAAGGCCCCCGCGGCCTCTGTCAATGTTTCTAAATAGATATATTTTTAGTTTTTTTCTTGGGGTGAAACTTTTTTGGGGAAAAAAAAGCTTTCCCCCTCCCCCAGACCCCTTCCCCCTTCCAAAAAACTTTATTTGTGACAGCATCTTATGCTTCGTACGACACTTTGTGGTCACACGGAAGATTTTTTGAGTGCTTGTTTTGAAAATTATAGAATGTATAATGTGTAGCGAGGAAGTGAGTTTGATTTTTGTATATAAATATATGTAATAAATATATTTTCACTATGAATATACAATCATTTGGTGAAAAAAGCAGGCTAAGGGCTATGCCTTCAGCACCCTTCGGGCAGGTTCCCCCTTCAAAAAAACTATCTGTTTAGCATGTAAAAAGAGCTGCCGAATGATTTTTCTTCAAACGAGTTTTTTGCTTTTGCATGTATACTTTTAGTAAATACAAGGCACTAGAAACAGTCCTTAATCTTTCTTGAAAAGTTTTGTCCCTAAAAGGATGCCGGCCTGTAAGAGGACGAGGCCAAGAGCAAGTTGTCCTATATAGTTTGTTATGAATTGTAAGATTTTACCTGTTTGTAGGAGGAGGTGGGAATCTGCGATAAAGGTGGCAAAAGTGGTAAATGAACCCATAAATCCTGTGAGTGCGATGCGCAAGTCCTTTGTGGAGAAAACTGTCCAGATAAAGCCAAAAAGAAAACATCCGAGGCAATTGACCACGAAAACACCGAGAAAGTATGCACCGTGTTTTTGTATTATAAGGTCTTGTAGTGCAACACGCGCCAAGGCACCACAAAAGCTTGCTCCCACAAAGAGCAGGGATATGAGGAGGGAGGAAAGTATTGTTTGTTGTTTATGTGTCATGCTTTCCTCCATGAAATGTATTTTGTTAGGGGCTGTTATTTAGAAAAATTCTTTTGCATTTTGCCACTCTTTTGAAGATATAGTCAATTAAGTTGAAAACACTACCAGTCAATGATGCTAAGTGTAATTAATAACAACTAATTTTTATTATTTTCAACTTAAACTACTATATCAAGCAGAGTTTTT
>CAYJHT010000070.1:0-8178 GCA_964369615.1 uncultured Desulfovibrionaceae bacterium | reverse complement strand
CTCCCCCCGCAAAAAGAAAAAGAAAAAACAGTTTTTAGATTTTACAGGGCACTAGCACAATATTACGAACGTTTACGCTGAATAATGACTCGCTTAAGAGCGCCTTCACCAGAGCTTCGCGTCGTAACTTCAGGATCATCTTGCAAGGTCATATGCACTATCCGACGATGGTAAGAGGAGAGGGGGCGCGTCGAGAAGGGTTTGCCGGAATTTTTGGTTCTTTCTGCGAGTGAGAGCGCTATATCCTTGAGTTTTTCATCTTGACGCGAACGGTAATCGCCTGCGTCGAGCTGAACACGCACGGCAGCTTGCATTTGTCGTGAGACTATGCGAGAGGCCAAGTATTGGAGTGCTGCCAAGGTTTGACCTTCACGCCCAATAAGCAGTCCTGAGTCGTAGCCGCAATCCATACGCACGCAAATGCGCCCTTCGTGAATATCCGCAGTGAGGGGCACGAAGCCGACAACGGGGAGAATAAGCTGCCCAACGACTTCCATGCTGACAATTTGCAAACGCGCTTTGTCGAGAGAATCAAAAGGAACAGGCTGCCAATTGTCGCCTTCATCCATATCTTCCGCAAAAGGCGTACTACCAGAAAGAGGCGAGGGAAGTTCAGCGGCCAACTCTGCGGACAATTCCGCGGAGAGCACTGGCGACATAGCCTTGAGTTGTTCGTCGTCAACGATACCATTGGTGAGATGGGTGCTTGTTTGCTGTTCGGACTGTTCGTGACGAGGGCGCCGTGTTTTACGTCCTTTGAGATTTTTCGGTGCTGTTGATTGCGGTTCATCTTCATGTAGGTCGCGTTGTTTTGGCGCGGGAAAGGTGACAGCTTCACTTTCGTCTGCGTGGTGGCGCGGCTGACGCCGCTCTCGTCCCTTGGACGCATGTTTTAACGGCTTTTTTTCACGCGTGCGCGGAGCTTTTTCCCGGCGCCCATGAGTTTCTTCATCATTCGCGCCATCTTGTGGGCACGCCAAGATTGTATCTATTGCAGAGCGCAGCTCCACCTTTTTTGCACGAATCTTTGCTTTTTGTACGCCCACAAGACCAAATATGCCACTTTTTGCATCTTGAATAATGTCTATTTCCAAATGGTCACGGGACGCATTATAATAGGAACACGCTTCGTATATCGCCTCATCCAAGCTCTTGCCTGTAAAATCCTTATATCCATCCATGAATACCTCCTTTGCTTTCCGTGTGGAGCATTATGCCGCATCTGCTTTACGCAAAAGCATCCACTGTTGTGCCATGGAAAGGATATTGTTAACGAGCCAGTACAAAACAAGTCCTGAAGGAAAGTTCAAGAACATGAATGTAAAGATAATGGGTAAGAACATCATAATTTTTTGCTGCATGGGATCGCCCATTGGCGGAGACATTTTTTGCATGAAGAACATGCTTGCACCCATGAGTAGTGGGGTAATATAGAAGGGATCGGCTGCGGAGAGATCTGCCAACCAGATAAGGTCAGTGCCGGGCAGGTGAGTGATGAAGGATGCGCCGCGCAGCTCAATGGAGGAGAGGAGCGCTTGATAGAGGCCAAAAAAGACAGGAAGCTGAACGAGCATGGGGACGCATCCGCTGGCGGGATTGATGTTATAGGTCTTGTGCAGGTTCATCATTTCTTTTTGCAAAGCTTCTCTATCGTCGCCATGTTTTTCGCGCAATGCAGCGATCATGGGTTGAATTTTGCGCATCTTTGCCATGGATGCATAGCTTTTTGCTGTCAAGGGCCAGAAAAGAATTTTAATTCCAACGGTGAGTAAGACAATAGCTATGCCCCAATTGTGGACATAGGCTTGCAGGTGTTCAAGACACCACAAGAGAGCAGAGCCTATGATACCAAACATGCCAAGGTCAACAGCGGAGGCCAAATTATTGGGTGTTCCTTCTAGGAGGGAGCGCAGTTTAGGTCCAAGCCAGTAGACGACGTCTTGTTGCTCTGTGCCCCCTGGTTGGATGACGATATCAGCTTGTTCTAAGGCGACACGATAGACATTATTTTGAATACGCGCTTTGAGGGTTATATTGCCCGTATCAATAGGGGCGATGGATGACATGAAATAAGTGCTCATGGCACCTGCCCATGAGATATTTCCGTTTACTTGCATACCCGTCGTTGCGAGGGTTTCAGCGTCTGTTTCTTCCTCATAGACGCCAACGCTGTCCCATGCGACGCGCATGGCGTCGTAATAGCCGCCCATGGCGGCGGAGGCGTCCTCACCGACTGTGTAGGCAAGGCGCGCTGAGCGCGGCGTATCTCCAAGGGTATTCAAATGAATTTTTTCTTTAATTTCATATGTGTTTGCGAAAAATGTAAATTCACGAACGAGGCGAAGACCATCTACTTCACCAGTAAATTTGAGTGTCGCTGTGCCTTCAGTAATGCGTACATTTTCGCCGTCAAAAGACCATTTTCCGGTGCTCCACGAGGGTTGTCCGTTAACGAGCAGTCCTAGGGGGGATATGGCAGCGGTTGTTTGGTTGACGAGGTTAACGCGAGGTGCGATGCCGCCTTCATAATTTGGCGCGACTTCTCCAAAGGGAATGCCCATCATTTCAATCCACGGCTGCTTTGTTTGCATAGCCGCGTACTCTTTCAGTTCAAAAGAGCGTAATATGGCACCGCCGGAATAAAAGACAGCGCGATAAAGAGGTGTTTCGACAATGACATCGCGTCCTGGGGCGGCTGTAAAGGTGGGCAATGTTTCAAAGGCAGTGCCTTGAACATTTTCTGCGGGTGTTGTGGCTGTTGTTGTTTGTTGTTGCGCCTGCTGTTGCGCAATTTCTTCACGGCTCGGAATAAGACCAAAATATTCTGCCAAATACGACCAGCCAATGACAACAGCCAATGAAAGGACAATAGCCAGAATAAGATTTTTGTTGTTTTGCATAGAAGCCTCAATTAAAGTGTCTTACTGGAGAAAATAGAGGAATGACAAAACGTATCACCATGACGTCTTGCCTTGTACGCCGCTCGTTGCTGCATATTTTTCACTGTTTTTTAAAACGCTATGATCGCCGCCGGATTTTTTTGACGGCGTACTTTGTCGAGTGGTCGGCGGCGGGACGAGATCAAGCCCTCCTGCATGGAAGGGGTGACAACGTGCAAGACGGCAAAAGCTGAGCCATGATCCACGCACGATACCGTGAACCATAACAGCTTCAACCGCATAGCTTGAACAAGAGGGGATAAAACGACAAGCAGGGGGAAGCAGCGGTGAAATGAAGTATTTATAAAAAAATACAGGTATAAGAAAGCCACGCCTGATCCATTTTGTCATAGAGCTTCCCATAATATCACTAGCTTTTGCTGTCGCAATATTTTGATTGAGTTATCTTTTTCAATACTGGAAGCAGTTCATGCCGCAGATTTTGTAAATCCAGCTCAACCCCCACAGTATTTTTTTTTGCAATGACCACAAAGTCAAGATTTGCCGGCAGCAAATGTCCATGTAGTCGAAAAAATTCGCGCAAAAGGCGTTTAATTCTATTGCGCCGCACTGCATTGCCCACTTTCTTGCTCACAGCAAAACCAGCACGCCATACAAAAGACTCTGTCGCAATCGTTCGAAGGCGCACAAATATCAAGAAATGCTTAGAGAAAAAGCGTTGATTTTCGTCATAGCATCCTGTAAAGTCGCGTCTTTTTAAGAGACGATGTTTGCGCGACCACGCTTGAGTGTGTATTTTGTTGAGCATGTGCTGCTTCTGTTTTCTGCAAAAAGTTTGGTGTATTGCATCATTTTTCTTACAAGCGTTGCAAGGAGTAGACCTCTTCACCTCGTCTGCCTTAAATGAGCACTTTTCTGGCTGAGAGTCGGAAGGCAGTGGCGCAGGAAGCAGACTCACGAGAGGCTTTTTTATGCTTCAAAAAACTCCCTAGAAAACGATTCCTCGTCCTATCTCGCACAAAAGCGGGGGATTGGAAAGCTGAGCTGTCTCAATCGACGAGGATTCTTCCGCTTTTTCTGTTGCATCACACCATGAGCAGCGCCAAGAGCGATTATGCGCTTTTTCAAAATACTTTGTGGCACTGCCCACGGGTGTCAGAAAAAAAGAAATATTTTTTGGCAAAACTGCGCTGTGAAAGCACAAAAAGGCTTCTCGTGACACTACAGACGCACTTAAGCACTCAAGCGCTTACGTCCTTTTGCACGACGACGGCGAATAACGGCGCGACCACCAACAGTAGCCATGCGAGCACGAAAACCGCAAGTGCGGGCTCTTCTGATCTTGCTCGGTTGATATGTTCTTTTCATAATATCATCTCCTTCAAAAAATTATGAACAAAAGTACCTACACCAATACAGCCCCATCGTCAAGTAAACATCTGCGTACAAACAAAATATCACACAGGGCAAAACGCCCCATAACGAAGTGTCTTTCAGAGCTTTTCTCAAAAAGCCGTCTTTTTAGCATCCCTTTGCTTGATGTTATTAAAATCAATAAACCCTTATGACGCGTTCATGCTCTTACACGAATGGTAATGCAGGCGCCGGCGGGCAAGGGGTTCTACCTTGGTGTTGCTCACGAGAGCTTTTCGTCCATGCCGTGGGGCGTCTATACGCCCTACGGCATGGACAATACAAAATTTACGAAAGATAAATCTCAAATAAACCAGGTGGCGGCTTCACGCGAATAATGCCGGCATCCATATCAAAGGAATCAATAAATTCCTCAACAGCAGGAAACAGTATCTCCCGTGCCTCGCCATCGCCTTGCGTCTCATCGCGTGGGGTGCGAATAAGCCAAATCATATGCGCTGGCGTAAAGGTAATATTTTCAAGAATGCCAACGACGCTATCATCCATCGCGTCAATGACTGTCATCCCTAAAATATCATGGATATATGCTTCATCGTCATGAAGTGGTGGCAAATCGTCCCTCAATACATATATGCGCGCACCGCGCAAGGCTTCGGCTTGCGTTCGGTCGCTCACATGAGGAAGTGTGAGGAGGGGGCGCCCTTTATGCATGCGCACGCAGGCTTTAGCCACAGGCGTCAAGTCATGAAAAGGGGGTAAATCTTCGGTGAAACGCAGACCATCACAAGACGGCAGCAAGAAAAATTTACCCCGCAAGAGCTCAGGGGAGTCTGCATACCAGTCCACACAGCACTCCCCCTTGATTCCATGGGGACGTGTGACGGTCCCCACATGGATATACGATTCTTTCGCCACAACCATTTGGCTTCTCTAACACAGAGCTATTAACATCTCTGTCCGTCACAAGTGCATCGAATGAAGAATAAAGAGCGTGCTTGCCGGAGCCTTGCAAATGTCACCGAAAAAACACTTTCGGAAAGCATCACTCCACAACAGCCCTTTGTGTACAAAAAAGAACGAGGAAAACACTCTTCAACGGAGATTCACGCGCTCAACAAGTCCATTAGGATAAGGCATGCCAAACTCAGTGCATCAACAGCTGATTTGGGTTAAATTATTCCAAGATTTCAAGAACAGTTCTCTTTTTAGCCTTCGTTGCCGCGGCACCCAAGATGGTACGCATGGCACGCGCTGTTCGTCCCTGTTTTCCAATGACCTTGCCTATATCCTCTTTTGCGACTTTGAGCTCCAGAACTGAGGTTTGTTCTCCCTCTAATTCTCTCACCTGCACACTATCAGGATTATCCACCAAAGATTTGGCAATATACGCAATAAGGTCCTTCATGTACACCTCCAGAAGGCGAGCTTGAAGGCTACAGACGTCTTAGCTCATATGCTTTTTAATAAGCGAGCGGACTGTGTCTGTAGGTTCGGCCCCAAGCTGCAGCCACTTTTTAACTTTTTCTGCATCCAGCTTCACATCAGCGGGGTCAGTCATAGGGTTGTAATATCCAAGATAGTCCAATGCTCTGCCGTCGCGACGGCTATTGTCATTGGCTGCAACCACACGGTAAAATGGTTTCTTCTTGCTACCCATGCGCGTGAGTCTAATCTTTACTGCCATTGTTCTTCTCCCATTGCGTTTCTAAGCGCAGATACTATAGTTTTAATTTCAAAAAAGCAAGGCTTTGTTGCCTCAGAATTATATTTTTGTATACATTGATTCCGAAGATACAAATTTGACTTTTTTCTACTTTATTTTCAGCATATTACAAAATGCATGAAATGAAAATCTCGCCCTTTTGACGAAAAATCACTCAAAAAAGCATCCAAATTAAGGATTATTTCTTCTTGCGACGCTTCACCTTGGGATCACGTTTCTTTTTCTTCTTGGTGGCGCTGCTGCCGCGGGGAGGCTGCATCATACCATCAAGGCCGCCCATACCGGGCATACCGCCCATACCACCCGCACCACCCATGCCGGGCATATTTGGCAAACCAGGCATAGCACCCCCCATACCGCCCTTAAGACCGGAGAGCATACGCGATATTTTGCCACCCTTCTTGCCCGCATGGGCATTGCCCATAAAACCCTTCATCATCTGGCGCATCTGATCAAATTGGCGCACAAGCTGGTTTACCTGCTGCACGCTTACCCCCGCCCCCTTAGCAATACGCGCACGACGGCTTCCGTTCAAAATCTCCGGATTGCGCCTTTCTGCCATGGTCATGGAATTGATGATGGCTTCTGTGCGTGCCATTTCCTTTTCGGGCATGGCCTCGCCTGCTTCATGGAGTTTCTCGCGAAGGCCGCCAAGACCGGGAATCATTTTAAGGATGCTATCAAAGGAGCCCATTTGCTTGATGCGTCGCATTTGCGTGCGAAAGTCTTCAAGATCGAACTTGGCACTTTCCATTTTGCGCGCAAGGTCTTGTGCCTCACCCTCGTCAATGGTGCTTTGTGCTTTTTCCACAAGGGTAAGCACATCGCCCATACCAAGGATGCGTCCGGCTATACGTGTTGGGTGGAAAACTTCCATTTCGGAGAGTTTTTCCCCAAGACCCACATATTTGACCGCCGCACCCGTGACAGACTTAATAGAAAGGGCTGCGCCGCCGCGGGCGTCGCCGTCCATCTTTGTGAGAACAACACCTGTAATACCAAGCTTCTCATTGAATGCTTCGGCAACAGTGACAGCATCTTGGCCTGTCATGGCATCGGCAACAAAAAGAATTTCTTGAGGATTTACGGCGGCCTTTATGGCAACAAGCTCTTGCATGAGGTTTTCGTCAACATGCAAGCGGCCGGCAGTATCCAAGAGCACGACAGTTGATTGAGCTTCGCGCGCGGCAACAAGCGCATTCTTGGCAATATCGACGGGGTTCATATCCACACTTGAGGCATAGCAGGGCATATCGAGCTGCTTTGCAAGCATGGTAAGTTGATCTATCGCGGCGGGTCTATAGACGTCGGCGGGCACAAGGTAGGGGCGCATTTTATCTTTGCGCAAGATATTTGCGATCTTACCGGAGGAGGTTGTTTTCCCTGAGCCTTGCAGACCGACCATCATAATAACAGCGGGTTGCTTACCACAAAGGTCAAGGCCGGCTGTTTCGCCGCCAAGCAAGCCTACAAGTTCGTCGTGAACGATTTTTACGACTTGTTGTGCAGGACTTACACCCTTAAGGACCTCTTGTCCAAGGCATTTTTCGCGCACGCTCTCTACAAAGTTTTTGACAACTTTAAAGTTAACATCGGCTTCAAGCAAAGCCAAGCGCACCTCACGTAAACCTTCCTGAATATTGTCTTCAGAAAGTTGGCCACGACCGCTGAAATTACGAAACACCGTAGAAAGTCTATCAGAAAGGCTCTCAAACATATTCTACCTCATATATAATACCGGAGAGGTTTTCTAGAAGAAATTTCCTGTCATGTCAAGCAAAAAAACATTCTCTTCAAAAAAAATCATAGGCCACCAAAATGGCGAAAAAAAAATGCACGGCCTTTTGTGAAAAATGTAGCATAAATTTTCTTCAATATTACAGTACAATAGAAGCAAAAAAAGTTCGAGACAGAGGGAAAATTAGAGAAATGCTTGAATTGGGACTTGTCATTGGGGGAAAAGTTGGTTAGTACCGTAGGGAGTTCATGCTCTTCTGTGTTTTTTTGCCCCTTGCTACACGCAAAGGCTCCAAAAGAAGAGAATGGAAATTTTGCGTATGAGCTACGCTGAATGATGGACTTTCCAGCCATTCTCCGTTAAGGTGGCGGGAAACACAGCGGCGTGAAAAAGCCGTGATACTAAAAAAAACTAATGTGGAGGTAAGGCAATGGCGAAACATG
>CAYJHT010000069.1:0-8196 GCA_964369615.1 uncultured Desulfovibrionaceae bacterium | reverse complement strand
CCCCCCTTCAAAAAAACCATCTGTTTAACTAGATAGTTGGCGCTTTTTAATGTAAAATCTTATTTATTTGCTTTGCCTTAAGATAAAGCAAAAGAATGTATTTAGAAACAGTCCCGAGTATTACAGTTGTATACTTTGGTAACGCACAGAGCAGAGTCTTTGCCAGTGGGAAGTGGGAGCCGTTTGTTATGATAAGAGTTTTTCAAATCCAAAACTTGAGACACTTTTTGTGCCTTTCACACAGATTTTACTCACCATTTGTCTTGTAAAGTCTAAAATACACATTTAAATGCAAAAAGCTCACTTGCAAACAAATCATCCGTCAGCTGGTTTTACGCGTTAAACAGTTGTTTTTTTGAAGGGGAGACCTGCCCGAAGGGTGCCAAAGGCATAGCCGTTAGGCGAGGAACGAGCCTTACGGATACAGAAAGCAGAGCTGTGGGGGAAAAACTTTTTTCCTAAAAAAAGTTTCCCCCCCACAAGTTTTTAAGAAAAAAAATAAGTTTTTCAAAAAAATAAAAATACGCTGCCTAAAAGGATTGCTCGATATGCAAAAACTCTTTTTCCTCATCTGCCTAAGCACACTCTTCATCGCAAAACCGCTTTGCGCAGAAGTACGACACTTTGAGGCATATAGCATCGACGTACCCAAAACATGGTATATGCGCGACGATGGCAAAGCAATATCCTTCTTCCGTAATGACGAACAATGCGCCATAGATATCATTGTCGCCCCGCATCAAAATGTCGCCTTTCGTGAACTGTGTATCTTCTTTTATGAACGCTTGCGTGGCAAAAAGGCCAAGGGCGACGACGAGGGCTTTTCCTTCATATCACAAAATGACTATAATATCCCAAGCTCAGTGCGACTCACATTCCAAGGCGATAATTTCGTCGTCGTCACCGCAAGTGGCAGTTGCCCCGAACTCCAAGACGTCGCAAAAACACTCACCATGAAAACACAAAGCGCACGCCCGTGGCCTATCGTACAAGACATACAAGTCCAAAACACACTGCCAAAACGAAACACCGCCTCGCCGGACGCACCTTAAACGTAAACAAGCTCCCTCATGAACAAATATATTTCAAAAACCGCCCTCGCCTTTACCCAACTCCATGTCTCCATCCTGCTCGCAGGCTTCACAGGCATCCTCGGTAAACTCATAAGCGCAAGCGAAGGCGTCCTCGTCTGGTATCGTATGGCTATAACCTTCATACTCCTCTGGCTCTTCTTGTACGCCACCAAAAAACTCGAAAAAGTGAGCCTCAAGGATATCTCTAAAATAAGCTTTTCCGGTGTCCTGCTCTGCCTGCACTGGCTCTTCTTCTATGCCAGCATAAAACTCTCCAACGTCTCCATCGGCGTCATCTGTTTCTCCCTATTGGGCTTTTTCACCGCCCTGCTCGAACCCATATGCATGCGCACAAAATTCTCATGGCGCGAAATGACCTACAGCATCATGTCTGTTATAGGCGTATGCTGTGTCTTTTCCTTCGACGCACGCTATCGCCTTGGCATCACCATTGGCGTTATCGCCGCACTTTTGTGCGCCCTCTATGTCCTCAGCATGAAACGCCTTTGCGATAATTACAAAGCACATACAACCCTTCTTTGGCAAATGGGCGGCGGCGTTGCCTTCCTCTCCCTCATAGCCCCACTCTATATCCACGCCTTCGATATCACCTACCTCGTCCCCACACTCAAAGACACAGCCCTGCTCCTTTGCCTCGCCGTTGTCTGCACCATCGGCATGAACCTGCTTCTCATAGAAAGCTTGCACACCATCTCCGCATTCACTGTCAACCTCAGTTTCAACCTTGAACCCGTCTATAGCATCGTCATTGCTATTCTCTTCATGGGCGAAGGCAATGAGCTCAACCCTTCCTTCTATATCGGGCTTGCCATAATCATGCTCTCCGTAGCCCTACAAAGTCTCTGGGTCATACGCCACAAGCCATAACAGGCCTTTCTCAACAGGCTGACAAGCTCCTGTCATGAAAATTCTTTAAAAGTATGTGGGGGAAAACCCTTTGAAAAACAGTTTTCCCCCACATGCCTTAAATCCTGTCACACAAAGCCGTCTCCAAAAAAGCCTCCAGCGCCTCATCCATCTTATGAATATAGTCGGCAAGCGGCGCCTCTGCATTGCACTGCCCGCAGCGCAAAACAACTTTGCGTCACGTCTTAACAACCACAAGAGGCGTCTGACAGTGTACACAAGAAATAGTCGTTTGTGCCTGCCGCGCCCCAAAAGAGCGTGGTCGTGAAAAAAACATGTTCATAATATTCCTCAATAATGCAGTTGTAGTATTACAAGGGCACAAGCCCCCCACAAGCCTTTCAGAAAAAACAAACTTAAGTGCAAGGTGAATTTTTAAGACATTCATGAAAAAACACCTTTTAAATTCTCCGATAAAAAGTGCCAACTGCCTAGTTAAACAGATGGTTTTTTGAAGGGGGGTTTGGGGGGAACTTTTTTTTCCCAAAAAAAGTTTCCCCCCAAGTGCCTTTCAAAAACATCTTATAGCGTGCATATTCTCTCCCTTTCTTACGTGGAATAGCCCGTATACTCGCGCGTATTTTTGCCAAGAAGACACTGCGTTTCGTGAATGATGGTGCCCCATGTATCGGCGAGTTTCTGCATGGAAAAGTCACAAGAGCCCTGCGCTGCGTCAGTATACGAGCCATAGGCCAACCATGCGCGCTGTCCTACGTGCACATCGTCAATATGACTTATATCTGTAATCGTCATGCCCATGCACACTCGCCCGCAGATAGGCGCCGCCGCTCCGTTCACAAGAGCCTGTCCGCCGATTGCCTGCGGCTGACAAGTCGTGCAAGGATGTGAGAGTGAACGCGAGAAACCGTCCGCATAGCCAATGCCAAGCACAGCTACGCGCATGGCCTGCGGTGCAATAAAGGTACTGCCATAGCCAATCCCTTGGCCCTTTTGTAATTCGCGCACCTGAATAACAGGTGCGCTGATACGCATAGCCTCACGTAAGGCTGCGCCTTTGTGTGCCCACGATGTCCCGTGGAAAGGATTACCGCCGTAAAGAGCAACACCATAGCGGAAGATAAAACCCTCTTGCGAAAGATGGGGCATATGGGCATGACCGATAGAGCCGGCAGAATTGCCCAAGGAAAGACGCATCTGCGGAAAATCTTCACGCAATCCACCTATCATATCCATAAATTGCTGTGCTTGTTTATGGACGGAGTCCTCCTTTAAAGGATCGTCGGCGCTGGCAAAATGACTCAAGGTCAAAGCGGGTTTTACGCATGGATGTTGTTGCAAAAAAGCGCGAATAGAGGGCATATCCTCATGGGAAAATCCCAAGCGCGACATGCCTGTGTCACATTTTAGGGCAATACGCACAGTTCTTGCACACTCATAAGCACTTTGCGCCGCCATATGCAAGGCCTCCATATGGTTCACAAGAAGCATGAGATTCTCATGGATGCCAACGCGCATTTCCTCTGCATGCATCGCCCCAAGTAAGACCAATATATCCTTTTCAATATGCGCCTTGCGCAAGGCACATGCCTCTGAAACCGTTCCCACACCAAAAAAAGGCGCATCCTTTAGAGCTTGCGCCACAGGCACAAGACCGTGCCCGTAGGCGTCGCTCTTCAAAATAGGCATACCTTGCGCCTTTGCCGGAAGACAATCACAAAGGACGGCGTAATTATGGCGGATGCACTGCAAATCAATGTGCGCCCGACAAGGAGAAATATCAAATATATCGTTCATAGCTCTTTGTACTGTTTGAATAAATTACGATAGAGTCACTAAATCTTGTCCATCTCTTTCTGCCAGCAAGACATTGACTTGCTCTGTTCTGCGCGTGTTCACATTGCGCCCGACATAGTTGGCATGTATGGGCAATTCCCTGTGTCCGCGGTCAATAAGAACAAGGAGTTCCACACTTCTCGGGCGCCCATAGTCAAGCAGCGCTTCCAAGGCAGCGCGTACAGTGCGACCTGTAAAAAGTACATCATCCACTAAGACAATAGTGGCGTCGTCGATATTCTGCGGAATGTTGGATTGACCGATATGAGGGATGCCGTGCAAGGTTGTCCAGTCATCTCGATAAAAGTTGATATCAAGAGTGCCAAGTTGCATGCGTCTGCGTAAGCGTTCTTCAAAGACACGTTGCAATCTCTTTGCCAAATCCACACCGCGCCTTTGGATGCCTACAAGCATAATATGCTCACATTCCAAGTGCTTTTCCATAATCTGCGCCACAAGGCGCTCTACGATACGCGATATCTCTTCGCCGCGAAGCAAAACAGTAGGTTCCATAGTGCATACTCTCCTTTTCTCTTCTGTTGTTATAAAAAACATGCTAAAATACAATTACATAGTATGCAAACGCCCGCGCTCCATATGCGCTCGACGACTTATGCAGGGAAGGCAATCCTCATCATGGTGAGATACAAGGACGAGGTGGACATGAGCGGATATACTTTCTAAAATATCACGCATATGCGTTCGTGAAGCGGCATCAAGGCCGGAAAATGGCTCGTCCAAAAGAAGTATTTGCGGCAGACTCTGAACGTTGTCTTCAGGGGGGCACTTGCCTTCTTGGGGGCGAGTCAGCAGTGCGCGCGCCAAAAAAAGACGCCGCAATTGCCCGCTGGAAAGAGTCCGGATACGCCTTTGTGCCAGCACAGTCAGGCTGAGAGCGTACAAGTGTGCATGTGCATGCGCCACTTCTTCTTGAGAATACTCTCGATACAAGCCCACAGTGCCCTCATAACCTGAAAGGACAAGTTCAATGCCTGTCACATCGTGAAGGCGTTCACGACTATGCGCGTAGCATGCCTGCTCTTTGTCGGACACAAGGCGAATGGCGCGGCGAAGCTGCGCAAGCTCTGTTACAGGCGCAAGTTTTTGTGTTGTATCCTCTGTCTTTATTGTGTCCAAGTATCTTTCTACACGTCCCCCGTAGGCGGCGTGCAAGTCTCCTGCCAGCAGTCGTAAAAATATCGATTTACCAGCACCGTTGCCACCGCCTATATACCAATGCTCGCCCCTGTGCAAGCTCCAGCAAATATCGTGCAACAGTGCTTCACGCTCCACAAAGACGGTGGCATGCTCCACAAGTAGAAGAGGCGCGGCAGAAGGAGCGTGCTTTTCCGGTGGTTCGTGCATGCAGTGCACCGTGTTCACATTCGTGCTTTTGGCAATAGCCTCGCGGGGCATCGCAGACATAAGCGTGCCACCCGCAATATGAATATGTCTTTGTATCCATGCAGGAAGGTCTTTGTCTCTGTGCGCTGTCACGACCATAGTGCAGTGCGCCGCTTCTTCTTCCAGCACATCGAACACGCGCCTACGCGTCTTCGCGTCAAGACCGTCGCTGTACTCATCCAGCAAAAGAACGGGGCAAGATCGCAAAAGAGCACGCGCAAGGAGCACAAGTCGCATTTGCCCTTGTGAGAGTGCAGGCGCCTTCATGTGCAAGAGCTGTGCACAGCCAAGGCGTGCAGCCATATGTTCCGCCTCTGCCCTTTGCGTATCATCGGGGAAGTTATAAAGCAAGGTGCTGTCATAGAAGGCGGTGAGGACTATGTCCAAGGCGTCGAGTTGCCATGCATTGCGCACGTACAATTCTTGTTGCGCAGTGCTAATAAGGCTTGTCATCGTGCGACCTATTATGGGGGAGCTTTCCACAGTGTCGCCGAGATACCAAAACACATGCCCGCTCTGCGGAAAAATTTCACCACGTAAGAGGCAGAGAAAGGAGGATTTTCCCGCGCCATTGGCGCCGAGTATAGCCGTATGCTCCCCTTCATGGAGGGTGAAATTGAGCGCGTCAAAGAGCGCATGTGCGCCATAATGAGCAACACGTGCTTTGTCAACACGAATGAGCAGCTTGCTCATTAAAAGCCTCGTTCATGCATAACGCCATTGCAAAACCACACGCTGTGCGTATAAGCATAGCGACGCGCATAGGCCTCGAGGATATCGAAATGGGAGGCGATATCGTCCACATTGTGGGCATCGGAGCCGATGGCGATGGGGATATTCATATCCGCGGCGAGGGTCATAATAACAGAGCCAGGATAAATTTCCGCGCACATTTTACGCAATCCTGCCGATGACAATTCCATTGCCATTCCGGCCTGCTTTATAGCTTCAAGGGCTTCGCCGACGCATTTTTGCGCAGAGGCTTTGGCAAGCCATGTATTGAAAGGGTCGAGAGAGAAAATCTTTATAAGGTCAATGTGTGCAGCGATATGAAAAAGGCCGCTTTGTGCCATGCGCTTTAGGGTGCAAAAATACGCCTCATAGTGGGCATCGCACTGATTTTTATAGAGGCTTTTCCAGTCAGCAGGGTCATCGTCATAGCCCCACCTTTCCAAAAAGTGTACACTGCCTATGATATAATCATAGGGATGTGCTGCTATGGCATCGCGGATGAAGTCCTGATCTTTTTCGAACCAATCCATTTCGATACCTAAGAGAACCTGACCGGGATATTGTTGCTTAAGGGCTTGTACTTCGGCGACATATTGAGGGAAATATGCCATAAGTCTGTCGCGATATTCATTTGTATAGGTGTACGCGTTTGGGCGCGGCGAGTGTTCAGTAAAGCCATAAAGGCTGATATTTTTTTGTTGCGCGGCTGTCCACATGGCAAGGGGGGTATCCTTTCCGTGGGAATACAAAGTGTGTGTATGCAAGTCGGCTGTAATCATAAAGACCTCTTATACAAGATATATGGTGCAGTCCTTGTCAAAGTAACTTTGCAGTTAATAGAAATGATGATAAAGCGCAAGAAAAAACATAAAGAAAATCCTTGAAAATGCTTTGTATATCATGTTAGTGGGAGCATATTGGCTATGGCGTTTTTCATGTATACACCTTCTAATATAGGACGTTTTATGAAAAAAACTTTATACATCCCAAGAGTGCTTATATTGTGTGCATTATGTATGGCAACAGTACTTATGGGCTTCAATATGACCTATGCTGGCGGCGGTGACCCTGTGCGCGGCGCGGCTTTGTATGTCAAGTGCAGTGGCTGTCATGGTCTTGACGGCGGCAAGCTCGCCGGACAAGCAGAAAATACGCTCCTTGACAAGATGCATGCCATTAAGGCACACCCCTCTGACAAACCGAAGATTCAAGCTATGTACAAAATGTTCAATGGCATGACAGAGCAAGAGCTTCTGGATCTTGCGGCATATATGACAAAAATGTAATATCGGTATTTTATAGAAGCGCTTTCTTCATTCATCGTGCCATGGCGGCATGTGTGGAGAAAGCGCACAATTTTTCCGTCAAACGCGGATGCAAGTAGAAGAGGTAGGCAAATGCAAGAAACAACACTGCGCGGGATTTTAGAACAAGTGGCACAGCAGAATATGAGTGTGGAGCAGGCCTTGGCGCGCAGTCGCCTTGCGCCCATTGAAGATGTTCTATGCGGCCTCACTCTTGACACACATCGCAGCGTGCGTACAGGTATAGGTGAAGTTGTCTTTGCGCAAGGCAAGAGTGATACGCAGCTCCTCTCTGCTATGGAGGGTCTTTCTGCCCACGCGCCTGTCCTTGCCACACGCGTAAGCCTTGAGCAAGAGCGTCTTCTTTATGCGCATTTTGCACAAAAAAATGACAGCACTGTCAGCAGTCTGCGAGAGGGTCATTTGTTCAGCGTAGGCACGCAGCTTCCCACGCCTCCCTTTGCTGCTGAGGGCGATGTTCTTGTCGTCTCTGCCGGTGCAGCTGACGCAGCCGTGGCGCTTGAAGCCTTTGGCGCCCTCCACTTCTGGGGCATCAGTGCGGGCTATATTGCCGACGTAGGCGTTGCCGGCTTGCACCGTCTTCAGCGGCATTTGCCAGCTTTGCAAGGCGCACGCCTTATTATTGCGGTTGCAGGTATGGAAGGCGCATTGCCTGGCGTTTTGGCAGGTTTTGTACGTTGTCCCGTTGTGGCAGTTCCTACTTCCGTCGGCTACGGCGTTGGCAAGGACGGACATGCGGCTCTTTCCACGATGCTCTGTACTTGTGTGCCCGGCGTCGCTGTATGCAATATTGATAATGGTTTTGGCGCAGCCGCCTTTGCCGCAAAAGTAATACATGATATTTGAAAGGTTTTTTAAGGAGTCAAAACAAATTTTTTGTAAAAAGTACAAAAGACCATTTTCACTCTTCCATTCGAGAGCGCCGATTGTCTAGCTAAACA
>CAYJHT010000068.1:233-8255 GCA_964369615.1 uncultured Desulfovibrionaceae bacterium | reverse complement strand
GGAAAGCTTTTTTTTTCCTAAAAAAAAGTTTCCCCCCAAGTGTCTTTCAAAAAAAACCTTTTAGACTTTACAGGGCACTAGTGCCTTGTAAAGCCTCAAAACAAACTTAAATGAAAGGCCGCTTTTAAGAGAATGCTTTAAAAAAACACCTTTTCCAGTCTTCCATTAAAAAGCGCCAAGTTAAGCAGATGGTTTTTTTGAAGGGGGGGGCGATACTGTATGAATCAGTGTTTTGTATATTGCTGAAAATATTTATGAAAAAAATATAATGGAAAAAAATGAAAAAAATACAAAAAAAAGCTTGCCAAGAGCATCGAGTATGCGTAAAAGAATCTTGCGTCGCCGCGGTAGCTCAGTTGGTAGAGCAGGGGACTGAAAATCCCCGTGTCGGCAGTTCAATTCTGTCCCGCGGCACCATCAAAAAACAAGTATTAAGGCTAGTTAGAAGTAACTGGCCTTATTTTTTTGTCTCACTTTTTTTCTCTTTGTTCACTAACTGTTCACTAGACAGTGACGGCAGAACCTCGCTTGCTCTTTTCTGACTTCCCGACGTTGTGTGCGCATAAAACTCATAGTGGTCATTGGCGAACTATGCCCAAGCTGTGCGGCCATTGTTACAGGGGCAACGCAGTGGCTCAGCATTTGACGTGCGGCAACGTGTCTAATCTTGTATGGTCTGATTCCCATACCTTCAAGTCCGATATCTTTCAAAGCCTTTTGCCATGCTCTTCGACTTTACAGCGCAAGGCTGTAGCCTACATATAGTCCTGAGATGGAAACACACGTTTTAAATTTCCACTCTTGCCTTAATAAAGCTGAACATATCCTTAGCAACAACGTCGCCGCCAACCTTCTTGTATTTCCAAGCCGATGGGGTGAAACACGGGCCGACATAAGCAAGGTATTTCCAAAAATAGTGGCAGAACTTGGCCTCAATGACGGCATCACCGACCATAGAGATAAAATAGTTTTCCACACTTTGCGTCATACCTTTGCCGGCCTCATGGGGCATAAAACTACCATCATGACACAGCGTTATGCCCGTCTTAGTCCTGAGGGGATGAAGGCATCAGCCATGTTGATTGAGGAATAATGTGCTTTTCCCCATTGTTGTGCTAAAAAAATTGACGAGACCACGCGCCTTTTGTATAACCTCTGAAGAGTAAGTGCTCGCAATTGACTCAGTACCTTGAAAGCTTTTCATCTCATGCGCTCACTCGGGGTGGCACTTTATATACGTTCCGCAAGACACATCATTTCAGGAGCAACATAATGCAGCTCATTGATAATATTAACAGTCTTTTTGGTGACGACCTCAAAAAAACGCTTCTGCCCAAAAGCAAGCTGAAAATTGCGGCATCGTGCTTTTCCATGTATGCCTACGAGGCTTTGCGTAAAGAGCTGAAACATATTGAATACCTTGAATTTATCTTTACATCACCCACCTTTATTCCCCATGATTTTATATCGCACGCCGTCGCCGACAACATACACAAAGAGCGCCGCGAATTTTATATTCCAAAAACCGATCGCGAACGTAAGCTCTATGGTTCAGAGTTTGAAATACACTTGCGCAACCAATTAACGCAAAAAGCCATAGCCCGTGAGTGCGCCGCGTGGATACGCAAAAAAGCACGTTTTCGCTCCAACACAAGCAAGGCGCACATGCAGCAATTCGCCTGCGTACAACATGATGCGGCATGCACCGCCTACATGCCCTTGCAAGGCTTCACGGCCGTCGACTTGGGATATCAGCCAAGTGACGCCGTCTCTAATATAATGAACAGGCTTGATCATGCACCCATTGCTGGCACCTACTTGCAGCTCTTTGATACCATTTGGAATGATGCAGAAAAGCTCCACGATGTCACGGAAGAACTGTGCCGTCATATGGAGTCCGTCTATGAGGAAAATTCGCCGGAACGGGTTTATTTTCTCATGCTCTATCATATTTTTCATGAATTTCTCACAGATATAAGCGAAGATGTGCTGCCAAATGACAAGACAGGCTACCAAGAAAGTCTCATATGGCAAAAGCTTTTTAACTTTCAAAAAGACGCCGCCATAGGCATTATTAACAAGCTTGAAACATATAACGGCTGCATCCTTGCCGACAGTGTGGGGCTTGGTAAAACATTCACCGCTCTTGCCGTCATAAAATATTATGAGCTGCGCAATCGCGCCGTATTGGTGCTTTGTCCCAAAAAACTGGCCGACAACTGGCTTACGTACAATCGCAATCTCGTGACAAATATTTTACAAAAAGACCGCCTTAATTATGACGTACTGTGCCATACGGACCTCTCGCGCACGTCGGGGGAATCCTTGGGAATACCCCTCGACAGGGTGAACTGGGGCAATTATGACCTTGTCGTCATTGACGAATCCCATAACTTTCGCAACAATGACACGCTGGCGGAACGAGAAACGCGCTACCAAAAGCTCATGCGGAAAGTCATTAAGGAAGGTGTACAAACAAAGGTGCTTATGCTGTCCGCAACGCCTGTTAACAGCCGTTTTAATGACTTGCGCAATCAGCTTGCCCTTGCATACGAAGGCGACTCAAGTCTGCTCAGTAAAAAGCTCCGCTTCTCCGGCACCTCAAACAATATAGACGCCATTTTTCGCCGTGCACAAAGGGCCTTCAATGCGTGGACAGCTCTGCCACCGACAGAGCGCACCGCAAAGGCCATTTTAGGGAGTCTCGACTTTGACTTCTTCGAGCTTTTGGACAGTGTCACCATTGCGCGCTCGCGCAAGCATATACAAACTTTTTACGACACGTCTGCCATAGGCACTTTTCCTGAACGATTACCCCCCCTGTCGTATCACTGCCCTCTCTCTCTGCGAAAGGATGAGTCAGACTTCAACGCCATCTTTACGAAACTCTCTTGCCTCACATTGGCAATCTATGCCCCCATTTCCTACGTTCACCCAAGCCGTCGCAAAAAATACGACGACCTTTATGATAAGGAACTGTCCGGACACGGACGTCTACGGCAAGTAGATCGAGAGCGCTCGTTACAAGCTCTCATGACCATCAATCTTTTAAAGCGTCTTGAAAGCTCCGTCGCCGCCTTCCGCATTACCCTTGAACGACTGCGCAGCAATCATACGGTCACCCTCACACAGATTGAAAACTATCTGACCAGCGGTCAAGGCTCCATCACAGACTCGACAGGGCGCTTTATGGTTGACACTGATACTGTCCTATTGCTTGGCGACGATACACACGCAGAGCAAGATCCCTCCCATGTCATCGGCACCAAGATTAAAATCCACCTTGCCGACATGGATATCAATTCATGGGAAGAGAGCTTGCGCGCGGACGCGCATATATTGGACACCTTGCTAGAGGCCATGCACAAGGTGGACGCAAAGAACGACGCAAAATTGCAACATCTACAAGAGCGTATTTTTGCAAAAATACATAATCCCATCAATGCAGATAATAAAAAAGTCCTCATTTTCACAGCCTTTGCCGATACCGCCTCCTATCTTTATGAGCACCTCGCCCCCCTGCTGCGTAAAGACAATATTCACAGTGCCCGCGTCACGGGGAAGAGCGCCCCCGTGTCTACGCTGAAAAAGGGCTATGACTTTCAATCCATTCTCACCCTCTTTGCCCCCAAGGCCAAGGAAAAAGACCTCATCTTGCCGCAGGAAAAAGCAGAGATTGACGTGCTCATCGCCACAGACTGCATATCCGAAGGGCAGAACTTGCAAGACTGTGACTACGTCGTCAATTATGACATTCACTGGAATCCCGTGCGCATTATTCAGCGCTTCGGGCGCATAGATCGCATAGGCTCCCCCAATGCCTGCATACAACTCGTGAACTACTGGCCGGATATCAGCCTTGATGACTATATCAATCTTAAGGAACGCGTAGAAAATCGCATGATTATTGCAGATGTCACCGCCACCGCCGATGACAATGTGCTGGAAAATCCCGCGGCGCAGAAAGACCATGACAGGGACTATCGCAAAGAACAGCTGCGCAAACTACAAAACGAAGTCATAGAGCTGGAAGACGTCAAAACAGGGGTCTCCATCACGGATTTGGGTCTGAACGATTTCCGCATGGATTTATTGCACTACATGAAGGAACACGGCGACTTGCGCCTCACGCCCAAGGGGCTCCATGCCGTCGTGCCTGCCGATACCACACGAGGTCTTTTGCCCGGCGTCATTTTTGCTTTGCGCCACAGGAATGAGAGCGTGGCTGTGAGTCGTCAAAATCGTTTGCATCCCTTTTATCTTGTTTACATCGGACACAATGCCCAAATTATCATTGACCACACAGAAGTCAAAAAATTGCTGGACCTTGTGCGCATAGCATGTAAAGGACAGAACCTCCCTCTCCCTGATGTCTGCCGACTCTTCAATGAGTATACGGACGAAGGACGCAATATGCACTTGTATTCCAACTTGCTTGGCAGTGCCATACAGTCCATGATACAGGTGGAAAAAGAAAAAGACGTCGACAGTCTCTTCAGCGGCGGTAAAACGTCCGCCCTCGTGAAAATGTTTTCCGGTTTGGCAGATTTTGAACTCATCGCCTTTATTATTATTCAGGAGACGGACAGCGAGTATGAACCCGTACCTTTTTAAATATCCGCCCCAAGCCGCCTTTGGGCAAAACATTGCCAAAAGCAAGGTCTACACACACGCCCGCGCCGGCAAGAAGGTACAACGCCTCTTTGTGGACTTCGTGGAAAGCATCGTGTGGCAATATAAACTGGCTCCGGAAACAGTCAATATACAGGCATCTGAAGGCATAGAAGAAATTCAAGTTTTCACCCTGCACCTTAAAAATGCGCACATAAGCCCCGCGGCCTTGCTTGATATAGTGTGCACCATTGACGGCGCCATCCCCTTTCCCATCATATTTGAAGTGCAAAGCCATGATGAGATTATGGTCATGGCTGCCCATAAGCGGGCATCTTATGACGACAATGTATGTCTCAGTGACTACCTCATGAGCGAATGGCTGCCGCAGACAAGTGCGCGCGTTGCCCTGCCCGTCGTCCTCCATATGCACGAACTCTACGCCGCCTTACTCAAGCCCTTGGCACGATACCCACAGCGAGCAAGAGAATCCTTGGCAGACTGGATGCACCGCCTCGGACATATCACGCACATCGAACACGACATACAAAAACTTGAAGCGAAAATGCACAGAGAAAAACAATTCAATCGGAAGGTGGCATTGAATCAAGAATTGCGTACGACAAGAGAACTCCTCGCAAGTCTCTTATAAGATATAGCAAAAGGAGTGTGTAATGTCTCAAGATATACCATATAGGGATCGCTGGCTTTATCATTTTACGCATATGGACAACCTTTCTGCCATTGTGCAAAATGGGCTTTGTTGTGATAATGGCCTTGCAGAAACAAGTTATATAAACAGTGGCAATAGAGACATCAAACATCGACGTAAGGGCATGTCCATCAATCAAGAATATACAGTTGGCGACTTTGTGCCTTTTTATTTTGCCCCCCGTTCGCCCATGCTTTATACGCAATGGAAGAATGGCTTAGTTGTGCAAGCAGATATCATATATCTTGTAACAACGATAGGAACATTCTTAGATGGTGATACCACGTTCTATTTTTCAAACAGGAATGCAGCTACTTATGCAGCAACATTCTATAATACAGAAAAGGACTTATGCAGGGTGCCGTGGGAGCATATGCAGGGCGACATGTGGAATAATATGGAAGCATATCCCGACAGAATGGCGCAACGTATGGCAGAATTTCTTGTATACTGGCATGTTCCGTGGACAAGCATTTTGGGAATTGCCGTTTTTGATGAAGACACTTACCACAGAATCAATCAACAATGCCCTCATGGCAAGAAAATTGCGGTACGGCGTCAGTGGTACTACTAAGGGGAAAGTATGATTACTTATACGACAGGTGATATTTTTGAGGCAAAAACAGAAGCCATTGTCAACACTGTCAACATAGAAGGCGTCATGGGCAAGGGGCTTGCTTTGCAGTTTAAAAAACGCTTTCCGGAAAATTTCAAAGCATATGCCAAAGCGTGCAAGAATGGCGGACTTTCTATGGGTAAAATGTTTACTCACTATGAGCAACACCTTGCAGGGGGGCACTATATTATAAATTTTCCCACAAAAAAATCATGGCGCAACAAAAGCCGCATAGAAGATATTGAGACAGGATTACAGGCACTTGTGACAGAAATGCAGCGCCTTGGCATCACTTCCCTTGCCATTCCTCCCCTCGGTTGCGGCCTTGGCGGTTTGCCGTGGTCTCTCGTAAAAGAAGCTATTCAAAGAGCTTTTGAAAACACAGATTTTGAAGTCATAGTGTATGAGCCATTACAAAAAAAGTCTCCCGTGACACAACTTAATACACAGCAGACACGACTTACTATTGGCAAAGCACTTATTTTAGAGCTATTTAGAAAATACATGAACCTTGTCCCCACGGTCTCCATCACCTTCGTGGAAGCACACAAGCTGTGCTATCTCCTTCAATGTGCAGGCGCTGACTTGAAATTACGTTTCGTTCCGTGCCGTTATGGCCCTTATGCACAAAATTTATCACATGTTTTTGCTGACATGGAAAACAGGTGGATTGAAGGCTTTGGCGATGGCAAACGACTAGCTTTTGAAACGCTTGCCCTTCTTCCTCTCGCCAAACATGCCGCCACCATGCTGAACGAAAAGCACATGCAATATATACAAGCACTCGATGACATTTTTTGCGGTTTTGAAACACCCGTGGGCCTTGAACTCATCGCCACAACACACTGGCTCATCACACAAGATAGCATCCCTCCCACAGAGGAACATGTGCGCGCAGCCATAGCCGCGTGGTGCGATAACAAAGAGAGCTGGGGAGACAGGAAAGTGAATTTTCTTAAAGATTATCCGCTCAAAATCATCATTGAACGCGCACAACTCTTAATACAAAGCGTAGAGGACAAAAGCCATGAATAAACTCCCCATGCACAGCATCGACATAAGCCAAGACAATGTGGAGCGCATCGCCGCTCTTTTTCCTCACTGCGTGAAGGAGGTCAAAAACGAAGACGGCGCCCTCACGCGCAAAATTGACTTTGACGCCCTAAGGCAAGAGCTGTCCGACGTCATCGTCGAAGGCCCTCAGGAGAGATACGACTTAAACTGGCCGGGCAAACGCGCCGCCATGCTCACCGCCAACGCCCCTATCGCCAAAACCCTGCGCCCCTGCGTCGAAGAAAGCGTCAATTTTGACAGCACAAAAAACATCTTCATCGAAGGCGATAACCTCGACGCCTTGAAGCTTCTGCAAAAAAGCTACTTAGGCAAGGTCAAAATGATTTACATTGACCCGCCTTACAATACGGGTAACGACTTCATCTATGAGGACGACTTTGCCGAAAGCACAGAAGAGTTCTTGCAACGCTCAAACCAAAAAGACGCAGAAGGTCATCGGCTTGTGGCAAATACAGAGAGCAACGGCCGCTTCCATTCAGACTGGCTCAGTATGATATATCCGCGACTCAAACTTGCACGCAATTTGTTAAGAGATGATGGCGTGATTTTTATTAGCGTGAATGATAAAGAAATTGATAACATGCGCAAAGTATCGACTGAAATATTCGGTGAAAGAAACTTTGTTGCACAAATTTCAAATATCAATAACCCGAAGGGCAGATCAGATGATAAGTTTGTTGCAACAGCACATGAGTATATTTTAATTTTTGCAAGAAATATTTTTCAAATAACGTGGAATGGATTTAATCTTGGGGATGAAATTGTGCGGCGCTATAATAAGCAAGATGAATATTTAAATAAATATAGAGAAATAGATTTAAGAAAAACAGGAGATGGTGACCTTAGAGAGGATAGGCCAAATTTGTTTTTTTATTTTTATTACAATCAAAATACCGGTGAATATTATCCATCAACTGATGATGTTAACGTAGATGGCTTTGTTAAAATAACACCTTTAAGGGAAGATGGAAAGGAGGGAAGATGGCGCTGGGGTATTGATACCGTCAAA
>CAYJHT010000068.1:0-223 GCA_964369615.1 uncultured Desulfovibrionaceae bacterium | reverse complement strand
TTATGCCATCTAGAAAAATATGGGGCATTATGGAAAAAGATTATTTGCATAGGCGTTCTTTGATAAAACCGACAAGTTCATGGACATTTAAAGATGTAAATAGCGAACGTGGGACAGAAGAATTTATAGCTCTAGGCTTTGATAAACGCTTTTTTCCTAACCCTAAGCCGCTCGGCACTATCCAGCGCTGTCTTCAGCTTTCTACAACTAAAGACTCAATAGT
>CAYJHT010000067.1:0-8335 GCA_964369615.1 uncultured Desulfovibrionaceae bacterium | reverse complement strand
GAAAACTTTTTTTTCCTAAAAAAAGTTTTCCCCCAAGAAAAAAAGAAGAAAAAAATTTTCCCCAAATCTCTTTCAAAATACGAGCTCTTTGGACGATTCCTCACAAAGCTTTATTTTGCTTCAAAAAAAGCTTTGTATAACGATGTCGTTGCAAAAATATCTGCACAACTTGCAAGCTCAAAAGGGCTGTGCATGGAAAGTACCGCAGGTCCGCAGTCAATAACATGCATGCCATATGTTGCAAGGAAGAGCGCGACAGTGCCACCGCCGCCAAGATCAACCTTACCGCACTCTGCCATTTGCCACGGGATTTTATGCGTATTGCACAAGGTCCGCATCCAGCTTACAAGTTCGGCGTCGGCGTCATTGGCACCATATTTGCCTCGCGAGCCTGTGAATTTTGAAAAACAAGGGCCGTATCCCAATTGAGCGGCATTTTGCTTTTCATGCACTTCTTGCCAGTCAGGATCAAGGGCAGCTTGTACGTCTGCGGATATGGCTTTTGATTGGAGGAGCATGTGTCGCAGTTTCACATCAGCGTCCCAGTTGTCGCAGCAATCTTCGAAGCAGTATTGCAAAAATCGAGAGCTTGCGCCTGTGGCGCCATCTGAACCAATCTCTTCCTTATCCCAGAGCATGAGCACCATAGTGTGTTGGGGTTTTTCTGCGCTTAAAAATGCTTCGAGAGCTGTAAAAACACAAATGCGGTCATCATGTCCGTAGCCGCCTATGAGCGCAGAATCTAGTCCTACAAATCGCGCGGCGCCGGCAGGAACGGCTTGCATTTCTGCGCAGATGAAATCTTCTTCTGTAATGTGATACCTTTCATAAAGGAGGCGCAATACGTGTGCTTTGAGAGCATCCTTGGGCTTGTCGGGACTTTTAGCGACTTCTTCTTTCTTTTCTTTATTTTTTTTCTTTTTTGAGGCAGTGTTTTCTGTGGCGGGTGCAGGACTGTGTCCGAGAATAATATTGAGTTTTTCTGCCTCAAATGCGTCGGAAACTGTTTGAGTCACGTGTTTTTGCGCCAGATGCGGTAAAAGATCGGCAATAGTAAATACGGGGTCATTGATATCTTCGCCGATGACGATGGGCACCTTTGTGCCGTTTGCGCGCAAGACGACGCCGTGCAGGGCTAAGGGTCGCGCGAGCCATTGATATTTACGAATACCACCATAGTAATGGGTTTTCGCTTGGGCGACACCGGGCTGTTCTATAAAGGGACGTTGTTTAAAATCGAGGCGCGGCGTGTCTGTATGTGCGCTGATAAGGTGAACCCCCTTGCTGAGTGGCAAGCTGCCTTTGCGTGCAGCAAAAAGGGCTTTTTGACGAAAACCACGCACTATGGAGGTATCTGTTATGCCTTCAAGAAAACCGTGTTCAGCTAATCGTTCTGTCACGTAATCGATAGTTTCGCGTTCCGTTTTGCATTGTGTCAGAAAATCTTTGTATCTTTCAGCAAGTTTGCGTATGGCTTTGGTATCTTTTTCATCTGTATAAATATCCCAGCAGGATGTGGGGGTGTAGCTTGTATCTGCGCATGCAGGGCCTTGTGTCATTGGTATTCTCCTTTAAGGATGAGAGTATGTTATATTTTTTTGAGTAAATTATTATAAAGAGTATGATAAAAGTCTGCATGTTTTCGTACATGCGGAGCGGTCAATTCTGCGCCTAAAATAGCATAAGCCGTAGAGATAAAGCGTCGACGCTCATTTAAATGTGCAAGGCGCTCTTGTTGCTTTTGCGTACGTATGAGTTCTTCCATAAGGTTGACAATGGTCCGCGCCCTGTGCGCATCCATATGTTTTTTATGAACCTCATCATGACCATGCAGTGCAATATGCGCAAGTCTCTGTGGTGCGGCAAGGGCTGTTTTTGCAATGGCGCGCGCGTGGATTGCGTCACTGCGTCCATACAGTGGCAAAAGATGTGTGTCCACTTCAAAGAGGTCTGTTAAACCATGTTCGCAGTTTTCCATAAGCAGAGCTGCACCGCACGCCATAGCTTCAAAGCAGCGGAAGTTCAATTCAGAGGCTGCCGTCGTATTCAAAACAATCTGCGCACGGTTAAATATTTCCTGATATGCCCCCTGATGTAATATAAGAGGGTGTAATTTTTGAAACATCTTCAGGAATGGTTCGCGTTCAGGCAAATTTTTTGCTTTTATAGTGCCTACAAAGGCAACAGGAATATCGCGTTGTGCCATATCGCGTACAGGGTCGTGTGTACAGATATCAATGCCTTCTTTAGCAAAGAGTGGCATCCAGTGTGCGTCCATATGTTCTTGTGTAAAAAGAGGGACAAAGTCTTTTTGCGCCACAAGCACTGTTTCAAATGCATAGCCAAGGGGGACGTGCCACGGATTACAAAAGGTATCAATGCTATAAAAAATTGAAGGGCATGGCAATTCCTCCATGTCAAAAAAGAGCGGGAGGTTTCCGTAGTCGGCTGTGAGGACGGCGTCCGGTGTAAATCCTGCATCTTTAAGCTTGTTATACAAGGTCATGACCGAGCATGGATAGGGTGAGGAAATATCGCACGCCTCTAAGAAACCCGCCGACACGACACTATGTCCTTGTTTGCGCAGTGCGGGTACAAAATAGAGTGCGTCTAAATTTAATATATTCATGATTGCGTTCCGTCTGTATCAAGAGCGGCTATAAGGGCGTCTATCAAGGGGGCTGTGTCGTGTTTTAAAAGTGTTCTCGGGTCAAGACAAAAACTTTCGCCTTCCAATCGTCCGATAACGGGCGTTTCTGTGTGTAAAAGTCGTTCCTTCATTTCAATGGCGGAGATGGTGCGTGGCGTTAAGCACACGAGGGTCGTAGGAAGGTCGCGTTCGGGAAAGGAGCCACCGCCCACACGCGATACGTCCTTTTGCATATGCAAACGTACAAAAGCGCCAAGACTTTCCTTGAGGATGCCTTGCAACACTTGTGCTTTGTGTTCTAAAGTTTCCGGCGACATGGTTATCATACGCAAGGTAGGGATGTGTGTCAATGCGCTGTCGATATCAGTATAGATGCGCAGTGTTGCCTCCAAGGCTGCGAGTGTAAACTTGTCACAACGCAAGGCGCGATGCAAGGGATTGAGGCGCATGGCGTTGACATAGTTTTTTTTACCGACGATAATACCAGCTTGTGGGCCACCAAGGACTTTGTCACCGGAAAAGCTCACGACATCAACACCTGCCCGCACGACGTCTTGCACTGTAGGTTCTCCCGGCAACCCGCAAGCCTGCAAGTCGGCAAGAGTCCCACTGCCAAGATCTTCAATAACAGGCACGTTATATTCTTGTCCAAGAGCCACCATCTCGTGCAAGGAGACTTCTTTATAAAAACCTACAATGCGATAATTGGAAGTATGTACGCGCAAGAGTGCTGCGGTATTATCATTGATTGCTTGTGCATAGTCACGTGCATGGGTACGGTTTGTTGCGCCCACTTCGCGCAGGCGCGCGCCACTTCGCTCCAGCACTTCCGGAATACGGAAAGAACCGCCAATCTCCACTAATTGCCCGCGTGAAACAATCACTTCCTTACCCTTACACATGGCATCAAGCACCAAAAGCACGGCGGCGGCATTGTTGTTGACAACCATCGCGGCCTCAGCGCCGGTAATGTGACATAAGAGGTCTTCTACAAGGCTCTGACGGCTGCCTCGTCCACCTGTCTTTAAATCAAGTTCTAGATTACTGTAAGATTCTGCTACTTGTGTCACTGCCTTTACAGCGTTGTCAGGTAAAACAGAACGTCCCATGTTTGTATGGATGACGACACCTGTTCCATTTATCACACGACGCACGCGTGAGCGCGTCGTTTCCTTTACGAAGGCATACAAAGACGGCCATAGTTCCTCAAGGCCGCACGCTTGTGTAACCGTACCTGCCTTAATATCTTGTCGCACAGTATCTAAGAATTGTCCCACGGCTTCACGCTGCATAGCACGGGGCACAGTGTTATGAAAATCCGCTCGTGTTTTTAAAGCATTTAAACACGCGTCCATTGACGGAAGGGTACGGAAAAGGGATTGCATACAACCTCACAATATTCATTATAATCTTTTTAAATTATGCAGGATTTTTTTTACTATAAAATCTAGGCGCATTTGACAACAGCACCTAAAAGTTTATTTTGTTTTTTTGTGGGGGGAGGAAGGGGGAAAGCTTTTTTTCCCAAAAAAAGTTTCCCCCCACAAGGCTTTCATAAAAACCGTTTTATTTAGAAACAGCGCCTAGGGGCTGTTTCTAAATAAAGATATTTTTGTTTTTTTGAAAGGCTCAACTCTACAACTGTAACACTAAAACATATGAGAATCATACAGCAATTTTTCGTTCGGTCATTCATTGCCCATTCACAGCCCACACATTGACTTCGACAAATTAATTTGTCGCAAGCTCTGCGGTGGTGCGCTTTTGCAGTCACACAAGGAGAGCAGGTATGCAAACTTTTATTCCCAAAGGCTTCGTGCGCAGCTCCACCTTACCAATATTCACTTTGGAAAGACCCGTCTCGTCAAGTGCAAAAAATCTCTATGCCCTGCTCTGTAATTATGCGGCTCAAAAAGACCACTGCTGACCTACGCAGCCAACCCTCGCAGAACGACTATCATGTAGTTTGCGCAGTGTCAAAAATTACCTCCGTGAGCTGGTGGATGAAAAACTCATCGTTGTTGTCCGTGAACAGCATCGCTCATCAACATATTATATGTCGCGACCTGTGGCATTTTCCGCCGCTTCTAGTGTACGGGCGAACACACAGAGTCACATTTAGCACAGAAGCCACCATAGACGGAGCAGCGCGTGTCACCGCAGGCGCCACGACATTTGACGACAATGCCAACGTCGCAGGCTTGACCACGGTCACAGGCGGCACCTTGAACATAACAGGCGAAACGACGCACATTGTCACTACTACGGGCGGCGTCACTGTGAAGGGGGCGGGCAGTCTTAACGTGTCCGGCGGCATGCTTAACGTGTCCAGCGGCACCGTGACTAATGACGGCCTTACCGGGCTTGGCGATTCAAAAGTCCAAGCGGGTGGAGTGGGCGCCGGACAGTCGGTCGTTGTGGGCGGTATTACGGGTGAAGGCACGACGAACAATGAAGGCGAGCTTATCGTTCGCGGCAATGTAGAAGGCAGTGTGGACATTCAAGGCGCGGATATCGGCAAGGTGGACGTGACGGCAAAGACAGAAGATGTCCACGTCAGTATGAGTGAGGACACCGAAGTCACAGGAGAAACGAAGCTGACGGGCGAAGGCGATAAGAAGCTCAGCTTTCATATTTCCAACGAAAAAAACTATAAAACCGATGGTTTGATATTGTCCGGCGACCTTGTTGTCACTGTGGGTTCGAATGTCGAAGCCGTTACGGGCGGCGACATTATCATCGAAGGCACATGCGTCATGAACGGCGCTCTCATGGGCTTTGACCCTGCATGGAAGGACGGCGTAAGCATTGAGGGTGCGTCGACGGGCGCTATTGCCGCATTTGGCACGGAGGGCATTGACGGCACGCTCATTGTGGGGTAAAATCCCTATGTGGTCATGGGCGCCCTTGTGGTGGACGGAAGCAAGAGCAATGCAAACCTTGTCGCAGGCACACAGAACGTCGCCACCTTTGCGGAAGGTTCGCTTCTTGTGGTCAATGCGGACGGCGTTGATGAAGATACTGCCATGCTTTCGAACACAGGCGGCGTGCTCACCATGGACGCAGGCGCGAAGTTGTATATTGACGGCGGCAAAAACGGGCAGGAATTGACCGTAGTTGCGGGCTTTACGGGTGCGGGCGGTTCTCTTGCTGCGGACGCGTGGTCTGGTGACAATGCTATGCCGTCTTCTGTTTCCTATGAAGTCACTGTGGAAAGACTCAAAGATTTTTTTTGAAAAGCACTTGTAGGGGGAAAATTTTTTTTGGGAAAAAAATTTTCCCCCCACCCCCCCCTTCAAAAAAAACATCTGTTTAGCATGTAAAAAGAGCTGCCGAATGATTTTTCTTCAAACGAGCTTTTTGCTTTTGCATGTATACTTTTAGTGCATACAAGGCACTAGAGGTGTTTTTGTCAAATAAATTTGAAACTTATTTTTCAAAGGAGGGTTTACGATGTATGAGCTTGTGCAAATAACCGAGACATCTTATTATATTGAGTGTCCTTCAAAAATAGGTCTTGTGCGTGTGAGTGAGCAGGACGTCTGTCTTATTGACAGTGGGAACGATAAAGAAGCCGGTCGGAAAATTCGCAAAATCCTTGATGCTCATGGGTGGCGTCTTACTACTATTTATAATACGCACTCCCACGCAGATCATATTGGCGGTAATAAGTATTTGCAAGGGCAAACGGGATGCAAGATTTATGCGCCAAAGATACATGCAACTTTTGCTTGTTATGCGCTTTTAGAGGCTTCATTTCTCTATGGCGCTTGTCCACCAAAAGAGCTGCGCAATAAGTTTTTAATGGCGTCGGAAAGTCAGGTGGAGGAGCTTGAAGCGCATGTGTTACCGGACATGATCAAAGCACTGCCTTTGCCTGGGCACTTCTTCGATATGGTAGGCTATCGCACGGCAGACGACGTTGTCTTTTTGGCGGACTGTCTCTTAAGTCAAAATATTTTAGACAAGTATAAAATTGGCGTCATGTACGATGTGGCAGCTTACCTTGCTACTCTTGAATATGTCAAAACGCTTGAGGCACGTGCCTTTGTTCCTTCTCACGCTCCTATGACTGAAGATATTGTTCCCTTGGCACAGTATAATATTGATAAAGTCTATGAAGTGGCTGAGGATGTGTGCAGTTTGTGTGAGGTTCCAATCCACTTTGAAGCATTGTTGCGCAAGATTTTTATAAAATATCAGCTCAATATGAACTTTGATCAATATGTGCTTGTAGGGTCAAGTGTGCGCGCCTTATTGACATGGTTGCAATCTTTTGAAAGGATAAATATTGTTTTTGAAGATAATATGCTTTTGTGGCAGAGACATTCTTAAGAGAAATGAGATAGCTTTGTAGAACATTGCGCAGTATCTTACAAAAAAAGGAAGTATACAATGCATTTAGTAACTTATTGCTATAAGAATGATGTATCGCATGCAGAGTATTGGGGTATATGGTATCAAGAAGCGGGTTATGTGATAGATGTGCTTTCGGCGAATCCTGTTATGCCACCGAGTTTGCGTTGTGCCGTCGAGCATGCTGAGACACTTTTCCCCCTTTTGCAAGATATTCACGCTCAAAACGCCAAGGGGAACTTGACGCGTATTCCCATAGATGCGGTGATATTGCGTGCACCTTATGATAATCCCCCGCGCAACATTATTTGCACAGGCCTTAATTACGCCGAGCATCAACAGGAGTTTACTCGTGCAGATGCACATGAGGAGTCTCTGCCCGAATTTCCTTTCCTTTTTACAAAGCCGTGTACTGCTATTGCGCACCCGGATAGTACTGTTGATGGTCACGCGCATTTGACACAGCAATTCGATTATGAAGTGGAGCTTGCTGTTATTATAGGCAAAGGAGGGCGTGATATTGCTCAGCAAGACGCTCTTGATTACGTTTTCGGCTATGCTATTATGAACGATTTGTCTGCACGTGATTTACAGCGTCGTACAAGTCAATGGTACGCGGGCAAATCTTTGGATGGTTCTGCGCCCTTTGGCCCTTGTATTGTACACAAGAGTGCCATAGCCGATCCGCAGAACTTGCGTATCACAAGTCGTGTTAACGGTGAAGTGCGTCAAGATTCTCATACAAGCCGTATGATTTTTCCTGTAGCCACGCTTGTTCATATTATATCACAGGGTACGACGCTGTTGCCCGGCGATATTATTGCTACGGGCACACCTGCGGGAGTAGGTATGGGGCTTAATCCGCCGCAGTTTTTGAAAGCGGGTGATATTATGGAGCTTGAAATTGAAGGTGTGGGTATTTTGAGGAATAAAATTTCTTAGTAATAGTGAGTGCTTATAAAAAAGTTTTAAAAAATACATTTTTCTTGTTGACATTCTGGCTGAGTTCTCATAGAAACGTCCATGCGCTGGTTGCACAAAGCGATTATCAGCGTTCTTAGCGTGGGCAGTTAGCTCAGCTGGTAGAGCGCCGCCCTTACAAGGCGGATGCCGGGGGTTCGATCCCCTCACTGCCCACCAAAAAAGCACCTGTAGAAATTGCAGGTGCTTTTTTGGTGTGTAAAGAAGTAAAACCCTGCATCTTGATAAGGAATGACTGCCACCGCAATAGTACCTCTATTAAGGCGACGAATCAATATAATTTGTAGTTGGTTAGTAAGCGTCCAAAGCGCTACACCTTCCAAGCAAGGCGTTTTTTTGTATTATGCC
>CAYJHT010000066.1:6452-8395 GCA_964369615.1 uncultured Desulfovibrionaceae bacterium | reverse complement strand
AAGTTTCCCCCCAAGTATCTTTCAAAAAAATCTTTTAGCCTTTACAGGGCACTAGGTAGTTGGTGCTTTTGGATGGAAGCTTGGAAAAAGCATTTTTTAAAAGTGACATTTCATTTAAAAGTGTTTTTATATTTTACAGCTTACTAAGAGCTGTTTCTCAATAAACCCTATATTGACAGTCAGAAAGAAGAGTATTATACATGGAAAAAGACATTGCGAAGGTTTTTAAAGCATTGTGTGACCCCACGCGAGTAGCTATCGTGCGCCTATTACGGGAGAACGAAAAGTGCGCGTGCGAACTTAGCAAAAGTTTGCATATTACACAATCAAACTTGTCATATCATATGAAAATTCTTTGCGATAGTGGCCTCGTAGATTCATGGACCGTGGGTAAATGGACACACTACAAAGTAAGCTCAGAAGGAAGCGCGCGTGCTCTTTGTTTGCTACAAGACCTTGTAAATACTTAAAAGAATTTACGAAAATGCTTTTGCCACCGTGTAGGTGGTTTTTTTAGGAAGAACATATCAAAAGTTTTTGATATGAATACAACATTCACGCGACACATTTTTCCATAAGTATCTGTAAGGAAAAATATAAAAAGGGATATGAAATATGCAAAAAGAAAAATTTATGAAGACAATTGTGCCCTTGATGATTTTTATTGTTATTGTCGGAATTTGGTTTTTCAAAAATCTATCCGAACAAACAGAGATGGAATCTCAAGCAGAATTAGCTTTTCCTTTGCACGTTACGTCAGTAGCATTGGATGATTTAAAAAAACACAATATGCCTATTATTATTGATTTCGGGGCAGACTCCTGCATTCCATGCAAGGAAATGGCGCCTGTTTTACGTCTTCTTAATGCAGAAATGCAAGAAAAGGCTATTGTTCAATTTGTGGATGTGTGGAAGCATCCTGAAGGGGCACAGGGTTTTCCAGTGCAAGTTATCCCTACACAATTCTTTTATGACGCTCAAGGCAAGCCCTATGTGCCTTCAGACAATGTGAACATTGCGCTGACTATGTATAAGGACAAGAAGACAGAAGAACATCTTTTTACTGTACATCAAGGCGGACTCACAGAAAAGCAAATGCGCGAGATTCTCGTTGATATGGGAGTCAAATAATGGATATCTTTTTGGATTCTCTCGCACTTCTCATACTTGAGAGTTCATGGATTGCTCCTCTTATCGCCTTTCTCGCAGGAATACTCACGTCATTTACCCCCTGCTCCTTGTCGTCTATTCCCCTTGTTATCGGTTATGTGGGCGGCACGCAGGTGCATGACACAAAAAAATCCTTTCTGTTGTCACTTATTTTTGCCGTCGGTTCCGCAGTCGCCTTCACAGCTCTAGGCATTATTGCGGCAACAGCAGGCAGTCTCTTAGGCAATCAGTCTGGCATGTGGTATATTTTCCTTGGAACACTCATGGTGCTTATGGCTCTACAAACATGGGGTATTTATGATTTTATTCCTTCAACTGCCCTACTTTCAAAAAATACACGTAAGGGGCAGTCCGGTGCTTTTATTGCCGGTATTTTGGGCGGCATTTTTTCATCGCCTTGCTCAACACCCATACTTATAGCGCTTTTAAGCATTGTCGCTACCAAGGGCAGCCTTGCCTATGGTGCCTTACTCTTACTTCTTTATTCGATTGGACACGGTATTCTTGCTGTGGCTGCAGGCACTTCTGTCGGTTTTGTGCAAAAATTGCTTCAAAATGAACGTTATACCAAGGCAAGTACAACAGTGAAAATAGTTTTAGGGACGCTCATTTTATTTATTGGATTTTATATGTTCTATTTGGGATTTTGAGAATGTTCGCTACAAGGTAGCGATGAGTATTTTGTTTGATTTAAAAGCTTATTTTTGTTTTTCGGAAAAGGCTTATGGGGGAAAACTTTTTTTGGGAAAAAAGTTTTCCCCCATAAGCCTTTT
>CAYJHT010000066.1:0-6352 GCA_964369615.1 uncultured Desulfovibrionaceae bacterium | reverse complement strand
CCCTTTTCTCAAAGACCTTTCAAAAAATCTGTGCTTTTTGCCAATAAATACTGGATAAAAGGCGGAGAAGCGACATGATACACATTCTACTATTTAGTTGTAATATTAGAAATTAATGTTACAATTGAATGTCTTTGGCAATGGTGCTTTTTTAAGAAAACACTTTTATAACGAAAAGGGAATATACTATGTATGATATCATTATTATCGGCGCAGGCCCTGCTGGTCTCACCGCTGCCATCTATGCTATCCGCGCCAATATGAAGGTGCTCTTACTCGATAAGCTTGCTCCAGGCGGTCAAATCATCAACACAAACGAAATTGAAAACTATCCGGGATTGGGACAGCTCAGCGGCGCCGACCTTGCCATCAAAATGTTTGAGCACACCCAAGAATTGGGCGTAGAGTTTGACTATAAAACAGTCACTCGTGTGGAAAATACGGACAGCGGTAAGAAAGTGTATTGTGAAGAAGACGACACCGTCTTGGAGGCGCGCTCTATTATTATTGCCACAGGCACACGCCCGCGCAGTTTGAATGTGCCCGGTGAGGAGGATTTCAAGGGCAATGGCATAAGCTGGTGCGCCATTTGCGACGGCGCTCAATATCGCGGTAAGGATGTTGTTGTCATAGGTGGCGGCAATTCTGCGGTGGAGGAATCCATATACCTTGCGGGCATTGTTAACAAGCTCACCGTTGTCACTATGTTTGACCTTACCGCCGACCCTAAGGCCTGCGATAAGCTCCGCGCCATGGACAATGTAGACGTGTTTCCCTATCAGGATATTATCGAGTTCACTGGAGCCGGTAGCTTGGAGGGCGTGCGTTTCCAGACGAACGACAAGACAGAGCAGGAAGTTGGTGTGGAGCGCCACGTGACGTGCGACGGTGTTTTTGAATACATTGGCCTTGAGCCTGTGTCGGCATTTTGTGCAGACCTTGGTATATTGGATAAGTTCGGCTGTATTGAGGCGGATGCCTACATGAGTACGGCTGTGGACGGTGTTTTTGCGGCGGGCGATATCACCGTTAAACATTTGCGTCAAATTGTTACGGCGTGTTCTGACGGTGCAGTGGCTGCTAACAGTGCGTCAAAGTATGTAGAATCTTTAAGATAGATTATGTGGGCTGTTGCTGAGTAAAGAGTTTTTGAAAAGCACGTAGGGAGGAACTTTTTTGGGAAAAAAGTTCCTCCCCGTATGCCTTTCAAAAAGACTTTTATTTCTTTGCTAAGGGTACTGCTTTAAAGAAGACCTCACCGCGGCGATGAATTTGTAGCATTATCGCTCCGCGCGTGCTTATGTCTTTGACAATCTTTGCTAGTGTTTGTACGTCATTGACGGGTGTCATATTGGCAGTGAGTATGACATCGCCTGCGCGTAGGTCGGCTTCGGCGGCAGGTGCGCCTTTGTCAACTTCGACGATGAGCAGTCCTTTGCCTTGGGGTACATCAAGGCTTTTAGATTCCTCAGCTGTTAAGGGGCGAACAGCGATGCCGAGGGAGGCAGATTGTTCCTTTTTGGGGTCATTTTTGTTACTTTGCCCAAGGAAGTTTTCGACATTGCGTTCACCTAGGGTGACGGTGAGGACTTTTTCTTCACCATTGCGCCATGCAGTCAGGTTGACCTTGCTGCCGGGTTGGTGTGCGGCTATGGCGCGTAAAAGTGCAGCGGAATCTTTGACGCTTTCGTTATTCACGGCAATAATAACGTCGCCTGCTTTGACGCCGCCTTTTTCTGCTGGTTCACCTGGCATGACACTGCCAATAAGTGCGCCTTCCGCTTTCGTTAAACCGAGGGCTTTTGCAGCATTCTCATCAAGATTTTGTATGGTTACACCAATCCAACCGCGGCGAACTTTTTGTCCAGTTTTGAGTTGGTCGGTAATGCTTGAGGCCATACTACTTGGGATTGCAAAGCCGATACCTTGACCGCTGGCGATGATGGCGGTGTTAATGCCTATTACTTCACCACGCATATTGATAAGGGGGCCGCCGCTGTTGCCGGGATTGATGGAGGCGTCGGTTTGTAAGAAGTTGTCAAAGGGGCCTGCATTGATATTGCGTCCCTTGGCGGAAAGGATACCGGCTGTAACTGTGTGTCCGAGGCCAAAGGGATTGCCTATAGCGAGAACCCATTCGCCTACTTTGGCGGCATCTGAGTCACCAAAGGCGAGGTAGGGGAGTTTCTCGTCGACATCCACCTTGATAAGTGCAAGATCGGTTTCCTCGTCGGAGCCGATGACCTTGGCGGGAATGGCTTCTGCTTTGCCAATGGCACCTTGTAAGTTGACATGGATGATATCTGCTTCGCCAACTACATGATAATTTGTCACTATATAGCCGTCGGGTGAGACAATAAAGCCTGTACCGAGGGAGCGTTGTTTACGCTGTGTTTGTTGTCCTTGTTGTGGGAGGTTACCGAAGGGACCAAATTGTTCAAAGAACTGATCAAATCCTGGGGGGAGATTGCGGAATAAATTACCAAGGTTGTTTTGCTTACCTTGCGATACTTCTGTTTCGGTGCTGATATTTACAACGGCAGGGCCTGCTTTTTCTGCAAGTGCCGTAAAGTCTGGCAGTTCTGCGGCATGTACAAGGCTGGCAGAGGCAAGCAAAAATACACACACAACACTATTTAAAAGATTTCTCAAAGCCATATTTTCTCCTTTTTATTAGGTGCTTGAGGGAATATATTCTGTTCTCATTCACCGGACATACCTATGTCGACCGATGTGGGGACACAATATTCTTTTGTATATATAAGGTGCAAAATTCGTCTGTGAAGATGTCAGAAAAAAAATATGTAAAAACTTTGAGAGGACTTGACCTTCAGTGCTTTGGGGTCTAGTCTGAGCACACTTAAGAAGTAATAACCTTTCAAACTCTTGTGCGAGGGGCATATGTCACTCTATACATCAAAAGTGGGCAGAGAATTTTTAACATTACTTGGTGTTGCTTTGTTGACTTTGGCGCTTATGTATGCGCCGCAGCCCTTACTTTCTACAGTGCAAAACACCTTTCCTCAATACACGGACGCAACTATCGCCCTTGTTATGACGCTTGTGCTCTTGCCTCTTGGTATTGCGCCTCTTGTATATGGCTATTTTTTGAGTAGTGTAAATGCAAAAACCGTCTTGCAAGTATGTGTTTTTATATTGTTTTTGAGCTGTATAGGTATGTATTTTTTCACGTCCTTTTCAGCACTTCTTGCCTGCCGTCTCGTGCATGGGCTGATAAGTCCAGCCATTCTTACCTGCATAATGGCACATATTTCAGCAAAATTCCGCAGTACCCTTCTCCAGCAGGCTATGGCAATCTACATAGGCACAACCATTATCGGTGGTCTTGTGGGACGGATAGGTTCCGGCGCAATTGCGACTCTATGGAACTGGAAAATGCCCTTCTTGGTGCTTGCCGTGGCTTTTTTACTCATTCTCATCCCTTTGCACTTTTTAAGAAAACGTGATAAAGCAAAGCTTACACATATAAATATATCGGAATTTGGCTGTATTCTGCGCACCCCTGGCATGAAACGCTTACTCTATATTGATGCTTGCGGTTTCTTTTGCTTTGTTGCACTTGCGACCTATTTGCCATTTTTCCTTACAAGCATAGGCGAAGGCAGCTCAGAATGGCGCATATCACTCATGTACCTAGGCTATGGCATTGGCGCCTTTATTGCCTTTTCTTCGCGCGCTCTTAGCGCGTATGTCGGCAGTCGCTTAAAAACAATTCGACTAGGCGTGTTCATATACATGTGCTCCCTAGGCTTTTTCTTGATATATGACCCCATATTTACCTTCATCGCGATGTTTTTTGTGTGTGCAGGGCAATTTATGGAACACAGCATAAGCCCCGGACTTGTCAATCGTATAAGCAAATATGACAAGGGTGCTGTCAATGGCATCTATCTTTCCGTCTACTACATGGGCGGGGCGCTTGGCTCCTACTTCCCCGGCCTGCTCTATACGGCTTTCGGATGGGATGTACTCATTTTCTGCATCGCGGCAGCACTTATCACCGTGCTTGTGGCAACGCTTGGACTTGAAAAACATATTCCTGTACAGTAAACACAATCTCAAAAAACACATCCAAGGACAGGCATATGCAACAAAATATACCAAGAGCAAAAAAATCTTTAGGACAACACTTTTTGCGTCATCCACAAATTTCGCAAAAAATTGTAGAACTTTTACACATAAAAGAAGAAGATTACGTCCTCGAAATAGGGCCTGGCCCAGGCGCCCTCACAGACTTTTTAGAAATAAGCCCCGCACGCACTTTACTTCTCGTAGAAAAAGACAGATATTGGGCAGCTGAACGCCAAGCAAAGGGAAGCAAACGCACGCAAACAATACTCATAGATGCCATGCATATGCCATGGAAACAAATAACACCACATAACCCTTGGAAAATTGTGAGTAACTTACCCTACAACGTCGCCTCACCCCTTATGTGGGATATCTTTTCACAAGCCACAGGACTTGCGCGCGCAGTCTTTATGATGCAAAAAGAAGTGGGACAAAGACTCGTCGCAAAACCGAACTCAAAAGCCTATGGCGCACTAAGCGTATGGGTACAGTCCTTCGTGCGACCACACTGGGGCTTTGTCGTCACACCCGGTGCCTTCTCACCCCCACCAAAGGTAGACTCTGCCGTCCTCTCCTTTGAAACACTCCCCCTTGAGCTACGACCGCGTCACCCCAATGAACTCGGAAAGCTCTTGAAAATGTGCTTTCAAAACAGACGCAAACAACTCAAATCGATTTTTCGACAAGCAAAAGCAGAACACTATATGACCACACTCGATACACTTCATATTGACGCACAAAAAAGACCGGAAAATCTGACGCCTCAAGAATTTATGCGCATAGTCGATACAAATATGCACACAAAGCATAGCACGGAAATACAAAAATAAAGCATTCAACCAATGCTTCCCCAAAAACACGAGCAAAAAAATATGGAACACTTTTTCAGAGAGAGACTAACTTATGCGACTTAAAACACTTTTTTCTCTTCTATTATTCACACTACTCCTTGGCGGTACAGGCTATGGCGCATACCTCTTCTTCAAAGATATGGAAGGCCCAACCTTCATACTCGAACCAAACACAGGGCGAGTATCACCAGAAACAGAATTACGCATAAAACTCCAAGACCCATCCGGTGTGCGCTCCGTTAGCGTAGCCATACGCAGAAGCAATCGCAGCACAGAAATATTTTCAAAACACTTCTCCCCCTATAAAACCGAAGACTCAATAACATTCAATCTGAAAAAAAGTGGCCTGCGTGAAGGCACCTTTGAACTCGAAATCAAAGCCGTAGACGCCTCCCTCGCCGGCTTTGGACTCGGTAACAGCAAAACCACCATCATACCCATGCGCCTTGACACAAAAGCACCACGCATCTCTGTCAAAACCCTCCCCCCAAATATACGCAGAGGCGGCGCAGGTGTCATCGCATATACCGTCGATGAAGATGTGCAAAGCTCAGGCATCATGGTGGGAAATCACCTGTTCAAAGGATATAAACAAGAAAATGGCAATTTTATCTGTTATTTCAGCTTCCCCTACAAAATGACACCGGAAGAGTTTAAACCCCAACTCATGGCGCAAGACCTCGCAGGCAATACTACAAGCAAGCCCCTCCCCCTCCGCGCTCTCAATCGCACATTCAAACAAGACAGAATCAAAGTAACTGACGATTTCCTCGAAAAAGTCAGCCAACGACTCCATGACCTCGCACCCAATGCCGCAACACCACTCGATCGCTTCCTCATCATAAACAGAGATATCCGACTCGCAAATACTCAATTCCTCATGCATATCTCCACAGATACACAAGAAAAACCCCTCTGGAATGGAAATTTCATACGCCTCCCACGCTCAGCCTCACGCGCAAGCTATGGCGACCACCGTACCTACATCTACAAAGACGAAGTCATCGACGCCCAATCCCACCTTGGCTTCGACCTCGCCTCCACAAAACACGCACCCATACCTGCCGCCAACGACGGACGCGTCATCTTCGCCGACGCACTCGGCATCTACGGCGACCTCGTCGTCATCGATCACGGACTCGGACTCATGAGCCTCTACTCCCACCTTAGCGCAATCACCGTCTCCGTAGGGCAAATAGTAAAAAAAGGAGATGTCATCGGAAATACAGGCATATCCGGCATGGCCTTCGGCGATCACGTCCACTTTGGCATGCTCGTCGGTGGCTACGAAGTTAACCCACTAGAATGGCTTGACGCTAAATGGATACGTGACAATATTACAGGACGTCTTAAGGGGATGTAATGATTGAGAATGTTTTTTTGAAAGCCACGCGGGGGGAAACTTTTTT
>CAYJHT010000065.1:0-8538 GCA_964369615.1 uncultured Desulfovibrionaceae bacterium | reverse complement strand
TTTAGGAAAAAAAAGCTTTCCCCCCAAACCCCCCTTCAAAAAAACCATCTGTTTAACTAGACAATCGGCACTCTCGAATGGGAAAATGAAAATGGTCTTTTGTGTTTCTTACAAAAAACGCTGTTTTGATCCTTCAAAAGAGTGACAAAATGTAAAAGAATCTACTTAGAGACAGCCCCTAGACAATCGGCACTCTGGAATGGGAGAATGAAAATGGTCTTTTGTATTTTTTACAAAAAACTCCGTTTTGACCCTTCAGAAGAGTGAGAAAATGCAAAAGAATTTATTTAGAGACCTCCCCTAATAGATTCTCAAGGAATAATTGGACTGAATGAATATTATTGCGATCATCCCTGCACGAATGGCAGCGACTCGTTTTCCTGGTAAACCGCTTGCGATGATTCACGGTGTACCGATGGTGGGGCACGTGGCTTTGCGGACGCGTCGTGCGCCGTCGGTGTCTGCCACCTATGTGGCGACGTGCGATGCGAGCATTGAAGCGTATTGTCAGAGTGCTGGTATTGATGTTATTATGACAGGCGATCATCATGAGCGTTGTAGTACAAGGGTGGCGGAAGCGCTGTTTACAGCAGAGTTGCGCCGACGGGAAAAGGCGGATATTGTTCTCATGGTGCAGGGCGATGAGCCTATGGTGACTCCTGAAATGATTGAACTTTCTCTGGAGCCATTTCGCTGGAACAGCAATGTGCAAGTTGTGAATCTTATGGGTGATATTCAGTCTCCGGAGGAGTGGGAAGACCCCAACTGTATCAAGGTTGTGACGGATATTCGCGACGAGGCCTTGTTTTTTTCGCGTGCGCCCTTACCTCGTGTGCATAAATTTGGTGTTGCGCCAGTGAATTTTGTGGACGTGCGCCCGCGCAAGCAAGTTTGTGTTATTCCTTTCCGGCGAGAAGCTTTATTGCGTTTTCATTCCTTACCTGCGACCCCCTTGGAAGCCATAGAATCTATTGATATGTTGCGTTTTTTGGAGTATGGGGACAAGGTTCTCATGGTGCATACGCCGGAGCGTTCTCACAGTGTCGATACGCCCGATGATTTACGCCTCGTGAGTGAGTTTATGGAACACGATGCGATACGTTTTTTGTATGAAGATGCGCCTCTTGTGAGACAGATTTCGCCAAATTCCGATCCTCCTTATGGGGCGTGAGGCCGATGTATGAAGATTGCAATTAGTACAAGCTCTTTTGCAGAATATAGCGATGCTCCCTCACAACTATTGAAAGAGCACGGTCTTGATGTTGTACGCAACCCTTACGGACGCGTGCTGACGGAAGATGAGCTTGTGACTTTGGCTGAAGGGTGCCACGGCCTTGTTGCAGGGACGGAGAAATTGTCACGACGTGTGCTTGAGGCCTTGCCGCACTTGCGTGTCATAAGTCGTTGTGGTGTTGGTACTGACGCTGTAGATAAGACTGCGGTTAAAGCTCTTGGCAAGGAACTTTATATCACTGAGAGCCCTGCTTTGAGTGTGGCGGAGATGACGCTTGCATCGACGCTGAATTTGTTGAGGCATATTTCCTGCATGGATAGAGACATACGTCAGGGCATCTGGCATAAGCGTATGGGTCAGTGTTTGACGGCGAAGAAGGTGGGGATTGTTGGCTTTGGCGAGATAGGTCAAGCTGTCGCGCATATTTTTGCGCCCCTTTGTCATGTGTCGTATTATGATCCTCGCCCTGTGTCTAGCGTGTCACCTTGCGTTCGTCCTTTAAATTTTGAGGAATTACTTGGCTGGGCGGATATTGTGACTGTGCATTGTTCCTGCCCACCGATAGGCGAAAATATTTGTAATGACGGTCTTTTATTTAATAGAGAGCGTTTAATGTGTATGCGACGGGGTGCGTACTTTATCAATATGTCGCGAGGTGGCATTGTAGATGAAGACGCGCTGGTAGACGTGCTGCGCTCTGGTCATTTGGCTGGGGCTGCGCTGGATGTTTTCGCAGATGAACCTTATACAGGTGCTTTATTGGCCTTTGATACTGTTGTTTTGACGCCGCATTGTGCTTCATTTACGCGGGAAGATCGCGTCCGTATGGAGCTTGAGGCAGTCAAAAAACTTTTACATGCTCTGGAGTTATAATGGGAATTTCTTGTCTTGTTCTTGATTGTGATGGTACTCTTTTACAAAGCGTTGATATTAAAGCGGATGCATTTTCTGTGCTTGCGACACCCTATGGAGATGAAGCAAGGCAGAGCCTTGTGATGCATCATCGTCTGCATGGCGGCGTGAGTCGCCGTGAAAAATTTTCATGGTTTTTCCGCAAGTTTGTAGAGCGCGAAATGACAGACGATGATTTCCAGAAGATTGACGAACAATTTGAGCAATTATGCGTTGAGTCTATCATGGCTTGTCCTATGGTTGCGGGTGCTGAGGAAGTGCTCAATGCATGGCATGATAAAATGTCTATCTATGTGTGCTCTGGTGCGCCGCATGCGGAATTATGGCGTATCTTGCGCATGCGTGGCATTGATGGCTATTTTACGGGAATTTATGGGACACCTCCCGGAAAAACAGCGCTCTTACACCGTATTGTGCGCGAGGGGCATTTTAACCCCGAGGATGTGCTCATGGTTGGTGATTCATTCACCGATTTAGACGCGGCAGAAGCTGTTGGGACGCAATTTTACGGCATCGGTGACGATTTTATGAGCGGCATTCATCCGGGTGGTGAGGATTTACAGGAGCTGAATGCATGGCTTGAAGAGCGTCTTGATGCTTCCGTCCTTGCAAAGAAAAAGTAAGCGTTTACACTGCAACGACGTATGACGCTTGATGGTTGTATGCGTAAAAAAAATTATACCGTTGAAGAGGGGAAAAGGCGCTCATACGTTTTTTCCTCTTTTCTCTTTTTTAGAATGAAGAGGAAATACAAATGAAACATACGCGAATAATACACGCGCTCGCTGCAAGTGCGCCTCAAGAGGACATTTGCCTGTGTGGCTGGGTGCGTACTCGTCGGGATTCAAAGGGTTTTAGTTTTTTGGAGCTCAATGATGGCTCCTGCCTTGCTAATATTCAATGCATTGTGGATGAAGGCACTGAGGCCTATGCTCAAATGGGCGAGGCAAACACAGGTGCGGCATTGTGCGTGAAGGGTGCGCTTGTGGAATCGCCGGGAAAGGGACAGCGCTGGGAAGTGCGGGCTCAGAGCATCACGCTTTATGGTCTTGCGGATCAGAGCACATTTCCTTTGCAAAAGAAGCGCCATTCTGACGAATTTTTGCGTAGTATCGCGCATTTACGTTCGCGTACAAATAAGTACGGCGCAGCTTTTCGTATCCGTTCTGAGGCCGCAATGGCTGTCCATGATTATTTTTGCAGTAATGATTTTTATCATGTCCACACGCCTATATTGACGGGTTCGGATTGCGAAGGGGCAGGGGAGATGTTCCGCGTCACCACCCTAGACGCCGGCGAAAAAGATTTAACCCGTGACTTCTTTGGTAAGCAAAGTCATTTGACCGTCTCTGGTCAGTTAGAGGCAGAAGCTTTGGCCTTAGGTCTTGGTCGGGTCTATACTTTTGGCCCCACTTTTCGTGCGGAAAATTCCAATACGCCGCGCCATGCGGCGGAATTTTGGATGATAGAGCCGGAAATGGCCTTTGCCGATATCCATGATAATATGGATCTTGGCGAGGGTTTAACGTGTCATGTCATTGAGCGTGTTCTTTCCAGATGTGCTGAGGATATCAATCTTTTTAACCGTTTTGTTGATACAGACCTTGAGACGCGCTTGCGCGGCATGCTCAGCAAGCCTTTTCACCGTATTTCCTACACAGAGGCTATAGAAATATTACAAAAGAGCGGAAAATCCTTTGAGAATCCCGTAAGCTTTGGAACAGACTTACAGACCGAGCACGAGCGCTATCTTGCTGAGGAGCATTTCGCACACCCTGTGGCTGTGTATGATTATCCGAAAGATATCAAAGCTTTTTACATGAGATTGAATGATGATGACAGGACAGTTGCGGCTATGGATGTCCTTGTTCCTCGCATTGGTGAGCTTATCGGCGGCTCTCAAAGAGAAGACCGTTTGGACGTCTTAGAAAAGCGCATTATAGACATGGGGCAAGACCCGCAGCATTATTGGTGGTATCTTGATTTGCGTCGTTTTGGCAGTGTCCCTCATGCGGGCTTTGGGCTTGGTTTTGAGAGATTGCTTATGATGCTGACGGGTATAAGCAATATCCGCGACGTCATCGCCTTTCCGCGCACGCCGGGAGCCTTAGAGTTTTAAAAAATAGTTGTCTATGAATCAAAACCCAATCAAGAAATAAGTTTATATGTAATATACTGATAATGCGTAGGATTATATTTCTTGATTGGGTAGAAAGTGCCTCAGAATGAAAACCCAATCAAGAAATATAAGTGATCTATCGTTGTTGCTTACGCTTGGTGTTTTTTTGAAAATGGCCTTTTCTTATAGGTGCTTTTGGCTTTTTTTCTCTTACTTTTTCTTTGTTAGCCCTTTGTACCCTTCCCCCCTTGCCCACAAGACCGAGAGTTATTTCAAGGCGTCCGAGGTTTGCTTCAATGAGGCGGACGCGCACTTTTTGCCCCAAGGTGAAGCGATCAGCGTGGATAAGGCCGAGCAATTCTTGACGGCGCGGATCGTATTCAAACAGGTCGTCGCCCAAGAAACGGATGGGCACAAGACCTTCGACGGGCATGGCGGCAAATTCCACAAAGAAGCCGAAATCTGTGACCGCACTGATGATGGCTTCAAAGCCTTCGCCTTCGCGCCCTTGTAGGAGTAGTGTGGCGAGACGGCGTGCCATTTCACGCTCAGCTTCCAGTGCTGCTCTTTCGCGATGGTGTAAATGGTCACCCCATTGGAGGAGACGCGCCTCTGTGGGAATGCGTCCTGCTCCGATACCCAAGGCATATTTCAGCGCACGGTGTACGACCATATCCGCATAGCGACGGATTGGCGAGGTAAAATGACAATAACATGCGGAAGCAAGGCCAAAGTGTCCGACATTTTCGGGGCTATAGCGCGCCTGTGTCATGGTGCGCAATGCAAGGCGGTTGAGCAGAAAGCTGTCGCCGTCTGCGTCTTCATTGGCGTTGTGAGCAGCGCGTAAAATACTTTGTAGGTCTGTCGCCTTTGCGCGTGCAGGTATGTGTGAGGCAAGGCTTGTCGTGGAGAGCGTCTCAAAAAGACCGCGTATGCGCAAAGGGTCAGGCTCTGGATGAACACGATAGAGGAAGGGGATGTCTTTTTCTTCAAGAAAACGCGCCACCGCTTCATTGGCGGCAAGCATGCACTCTTCAATCATTTGATGGGCGAAGTGGTGTTGCTTTTTTCGTATATCCGCAATACGGTCTTGCGAATCAAAGACATATTCCGCTTCCGGAAGCACAAAATCTAGTGCACCTCGTTCTATGCGCTGACGACGTAAGACATGCGCAAGGTCGTGAAGGTGTTGCAACATATCTAATAAAATTTGCGCAGTATCGTGTTTTTTTGAAAATGCGTCGAGTGCTGTCGCTTCCTTTGTGACAATGGTGTCGCGCACTTCATCATAGGTGAGTCGCGCGGCAGAGCGCAATATCGCAGGGGAAAAGTGCGCATACTGAACATGTCCACTGGCGTCGATATGGAGTTCTGCGAGCATGATGAGCTTGTCTTCATGTGGGCGCAAACTGCACAGGCCGTGAGAAAGTGCCTCCGGCAACATAGGCTGGACAGAGCGGGGGAAGTACCACGAATTGCCTCTTGTGTGGGCTTCTTTATCGAGGGCAGAGCGCGGGTGTACATAGTGGGTGACGTCGGCAATGCCGACGTAGAGGCGCCAGCCTTTATCATAGGGTTCAGCGTAGACGGCGTCGTCGAAGTCGCGAGCGTCGGGGCCGTCAATGGTAACGAAGGGGAGATGCCGCACGTCCTTGCGCCCGTCCATGTCTGAGGCTTGCGGTTGCGTAGGGAAGGCATCGGCCTCGTGGAGGACGGAAGGGGGGAAGTCTCCCGGTGCTTCGTGGTTAAGCTTGACGAGATTTTCTTGAACTTGCACACTGTCTTCGCAACCGAACGTTTCAAGGACAGTGGCCTCCCAAATGCCTTCGCCGCGTTTTCTAAGGAGGCGAACGCGTGCAAGTTCATGTCGTTCGAGGTGTTTATCTGTGTGAATTGTAATGCGAAAGCGGCTGTCTGCCGGTGCGCAAATATCTTTGAAGGTGGGATCGCCAAGACCGCGTGCCATGAGTTCTTTTGGGGCGCATTCTAGTATTTCCGCAATGCGTCCTTGCGCTTCTGTGTTGTTTTTGTGGTCATGTTGCCTGCGTCCTTGTTTTGGGAGCAGGATAACGCGGACGATATCGCCATGCCACGCATCCCCTGCAAAGTTTGGATGAATGAAGATGCGTTGCGCTTCTTTATACTTGCCTGCGTGCTTGTGCGCTGTGACATGCACGAAGGCGGCTGTTGCGCTGTGCACTTCGTATTTCCCTACAAGAGTGCGGCCTTCGTTTGCGACGACCCATGTTTTGTGCTTTGTGAATATGAGGCGCCCTTCGTCGCGCAGATTGTGCAAGGCATCGCGGAGGGCTTTTTTATGAAATGGTTTTAGTTTCAGATAGGAGGCTATTCTGTCGATGGTGAGTGGTTTATTATAGGCGCGCAGAGTATTGAGCAATGCCTCTGCATTGTGAAGAATGTGTTCATGCTTTGGGATGCTCATTTCGGATGCTCCACAGGATTTAAGGGTGATTATATAAAAAGTTGTGGCCTCCCGGCATAAGGAGGCCACAGACTAAGAGGGGAGGGGGTTAGGGAAGATGGCGGGGTATCCCGCCATGTACTCCCTTAATCTCTGCTGCCACCAAAAAGACGGAGCAGCATTAAGAAAAGATTGATGAAATCAAGGTAGAGTGTGAGTGCTCCCAAGATGACACCGCGGCGGATGGCGCTGCTGTCGCCTATGGGGGCGTTGGCACCAAACTCGCGGATTTTTTGCGTATCATAGGCTGTAAGGCCAGTGAAAACGAGTACCCCCACGCAGCTTATGATGAAGTCCATCATACTGCTTTGCAGGAAGAAGTTGACAATTGAGGCTATAATGATGCCAAAAAGCCCCATGATCATAAAGTTGCCCATGCCTGTAAGGTCACGCTTTGTGACAGTGCCGTAGATGCTCATGGCAAGGAAGGTGCCTCCGGCGGTCAGGAAGGCATTTGCAATGGCTCCCATGGGATAGACAATGAATATGCCTGCCATGGTGACGCCTGTGAGGGCAGAGTAGAGCAGGAAAAGGCCGGTGGCGGTAGTGGCGCTCATGCGATGAATGGCTGCAGAGAGCGCAACGACGAGGCCAATTTGCGCAACGACCAAGGCGATAAGGATAAGAAAGTTGTTAAATATGAGTTGCACGGCTGCTTCTGAGCCTGCGACACTCCACGCCACAAGTCCTGTCAGTGCAAGTCCGCCAGACATCCATTGATATACTTGGCGCATGTAGGCAGACAAGACACTTGAGCTAGTTTGTGTCATGGTGTTGGAATTATACATGATAAATGAACCTCCATTTTGTGAAGAAATCTTCTTCTTTTTTCAAATACATGCATATTTATATGCACATGTATTTGCATACATATGTTCATATATAATACGTCCTATGGAAAAGTGCAAGAGCAAAGGATGGGGCTTTTAAAAAATAGTCAAGAAAAAGGGCAGTATAAATAATTTTACTGCCCCTCATCTATGTATTTTTAATGAATTTTAGCTTTCAAAGGTATGATAAAGGACTTCAAAGTGGGCAGTAGGATGGGCACAGGCGCCACACAGCGTAGGGGCAAGCCCACTCTTATGCAGCCAACCACAGTTAAGACAGCGCCACGTGACTTCTTCTTGTGCCTTGAACATAGTGGCTTCACGGATTTGCTTGGCAAGGCTTAAAAAGCGTTTTTCGTGATATTCTTCCGCAATGGCGATATTGCGCATAACGGCAGCAATTTCGCCAAAGCCTTCCTTTTCGGCAATGGCGGCAAAGCTTGGATACATTTCCGTGTATTCATGATGTTCGCCTGCGGCGGATTCTATAAGGTTGACTTCAGCAGAGCCGACAATGCCTGCGGGGAAGGCGCCGACGATTTCTACTTCGCCGCCTTCAAGGAACTTGAAAAGGCGTTTTGCGTGTTCTTTTTCTTGGCTGGCTGTTTCTGCAAATATTTCTTGAACAAGGCGAAAGCCTTCTTTTTTGGCAGCGCTGGCAAAGAAGTCATAGCGGTTGCGAGCTTGCGATTCGCCGGCAAAAGCTGTGAGGATGTTTTTTTCGGTCTGTGTTCCTTTTAAAGACTTCATAGTATTTTCTCCCATGTTAAAATATTATTTTCCTTCTTTGGAAACTGTGTGACGCATTGTAAAAAACATATGAAATTTTTTTTTTTTTGGCAAGTCGCTTTAGAGGCACGTGATTTTAATTTGTTTTTTTGTGGGGGAAGAAGGAGGAAGCTTTTGCTAGTGCCCTGTAAAGGCTAAAAGATTTTTTTGAAAGATACTTGGGGGGAAACTT
>CAYJHT010000064.1:0-8575 GCA_964369615.1 uncultured Desulfovibrionaceae bacterium | reverse complement strand
AAAACCCCAAACCCTTGGACCTTCCCTACTAAGAAGCAAGGGGGGTGAGGAGAAATACCCATGTCACAAAATTTTGATTACGGAACAGGGCGCCGCAAAACTGCTACCGCACGCACACGCCTTTATGCAGGTACTGGCACCATCACCGTGAACGGTCGCCCTTATGAAGACTATTTTCCGCGCAAAACCTTGCAAATGATTATCCGTCAGCCTCTCGTGCTCACAAAGACCTTCGATAAAATCGATGTAAAGGTCAATGTACGCGGCGGCGGCGTTGCAGGACAAGCGCAAGCTGTACGTCACGGCATCTCCCGTGCTCTACTTTCCGTTGACGGCGAACTGCGCAGCCAACTTAAACGCGCAGGATTCCTGACACGCGATGCCCGTAAGAAAGAACGTAAAAAGTACGGTTTGCGTGCAGCACGCGCACGGTACCAATACTCAAAGCGTTAATACTTTTACGGTGGAGGGCTGCGCATATGCGCGCCTTCACACTGTATCGTATACATTGGGCGGGCGTTATCAAACGCTCGCCTTTTTTATACAGTTCAAAAAATCATACACACAAGACGTCTTCACACACAGGAGGCAAACCATGCGCCATTATGCCTATACACACACAAGTACAGAAGCCACCACAGGCTATTTTGCCTGCATCCCCACACCAGAAATGCCTCTCGAAGACGCCTTCCTCGCACTCGCACTCAGCCCGCTCGACGATTTTTTACACCGACATACTTTGCGCTCACTGCTGCACATGCCACTCGATGCCCTGCACACACTGTACGCAACACAAAGACCTGAAAATGCACAAAGCATTGTCGTTGCTCTGCTCTTAGAATGCGCACTCCTTAACCCCGACCTTGCTCCTCTCCAAGAAACACTCCCCGAAAGCGCGTATACACAAAGCTTAGACTCTACCCCCCTTCCCTACATCCACTGGCCACAACTTGCACGCAACAAAGAACATCGCGCATGGAGCGCGCTCTTTGCTGCCAATATCGAACAGCACAGCAAACTCCCCCACCCCGAAGAACTCGAAGACGAAGACCTGACCCCACTCTACACAAAAGAAGAACTTAGCACACAAGAACGCATAACATGCACCATGGAAGAATTGCACGCCATACACAAAGCGCATGACACAACAAAGGACACACCCACATCAGCGCACGACGTCGCTACACGCGCCCTGCAAACGCTTATAGAATATGCCATCATTGACGGTGTCGAAATGCGCCACGAAGCGTCCCTCTCCCCCATCGCCCTCCTGCGCCCATGGCGCCTGCGCATGGAAGTGGACTGCGAACGACACAAATTTTCTGTCGACGGACAAGCAACAACCTACGGACGCGGCCTCTCACTCGCAGCCACGCGCGCCTCCTATTCCATGGAAATGATCGAACGCGCCTCCTCCTATGTGTCCGTCAAAACATGCGAAGGCAATATCTTCGTGCAAGGTTTGCAACAAGAAAAAGCACTCCTGCACGCATCCTATGAACAATGTTGCGAACAAAATATACGCGCACTTGACCCAAACACCCTTCCACTCGAAATACCCTACAATCCCGGCGATGCTCTCTACTGGATAGAAGCACAAGAAGCACACAGCGCAGAAACTGTCCTCGTCCCCTTCCAATGCGTCTTCCTTTTTAGCAATCTTGACGAAAAAACCCTCTTCCTCTCCGCCGGCTCCACCGGTCTTGCCGCAGGCAGTACGCTTGCAGAGGCAAAGCTTGCCGCACTCACAGAAGTCATCGAACGCGATGCCGAAGCCGTCATGCCCTATGATCGCACACGATGCTTTACACTCTACTCACGTGACCAAATAATTCAAAGCCTGCTTGACGATTACGCCGCTCGTGGCGTCCATATCCACTTCCTCGACCTGACTACAGAATTTGGTATCCCCTGCTATCAAGCTTTCGTTATGAGCCGTACAGGGGAGATAGTACGCGCCACAGGCGCACATCTTTCAGGCACACGCGCCGCCATAGCCGCACTCACAGAAGTGCCATGGCCCTATCCTCACAGCCCCGCCACAGGCCCCGCAATCCGCGGATTGCCCCATAAATGCCTCGAAGATTTACCAAATTATACACTCAACTCGCCAGAAAGCAATGTGGCACTCCTTGAAGATATGCTCCAAAAACACGCACGCACACCACTCTATGTCACCATGACGCAAAAAGATTTTGCACTGCCTGTTGTGCGCGCCATCATACCCGGCCTTGAACTCTCGCCGGAGCTAAGCAGTTTTTCACGCATCAATCCAAGACTCTATGCAAACTACCTGCGTATGTTCGGTGAAGTTTTTTAAATTCTACCTTGGTGTATTATGAAGTTTCTTTCCTCACAACTGACTATTTTTATGCAAGAACGCGGCGCACGACGAAATATATTTTTTCTTCTGCGCTTCCTCCTCTTGCTCCTGCTTATGATAGTCCTCTATAGCGTCGTCTTCCACTATATCATGCAATTTGAAGGACGCACCTACTCATGGACCACAGGCGTCTACTGGACACTGACTGTCATGTCTACCCTCGGCTTTGGTGATATTACTTTTACATCAGATATGGGACGCCTTTTTTCCATCGTTGTCCTCATGTCCGGCGTCATCTTCCTCCTCGTCATGCTCCCATTCACATTCATACAATATTTTTACGCTCCCTGGCTTGAAGCACAAAAAAAACGCAACACACCTCGCTCACTCCCCCCACATACAAAAAACCATGTCATCTTCGTCGGCATCACACCCCTCACACTCAATACCGTCGACGCGCTTGAACGCTACGATATGCAATGCGTCCTTCTCTGTAACGACAGCCAAATAGTCCTCGACCTCATCGACCAAGGCTATGAGGCCATCATGGGTGACCACGACGACGGCGCCGTCTACCAAAACCTCTGCCTCAATGAAGCTGCGATGCTCGTCGCACTCGACAGCGACGTGCGCAACACAAATATCACATTCACCGCACGCGACGTCAGCACACAAGTCCCCATCACAACCAGCGTTCAAAGTGACGATGCCATTGATATTCTCGGACTTGCAGGAGCAAGTACTGTCATTCAATTCCATAAACTCCTCGGCATCGCACTCGCACGACGCGTCCTTGACGAAAATGTCCCCTCAAGTATTATCAGCCAATACGGACACCTCATCATCGCCGAAGCGCCCGTTATGCGCACATTTCTCGTAGGCAAAAGCCTGCGTGAGTGCGGCCTGCGCACAAGCACAGGCATCACCGTCGTCGGCCTCTGGGAACGCGGCAAATTCCTCTTCCCCACACCCGACGCCGTCTTCACAGACGCATCCGTCCTTGTCATGGCAGGCACACAAGAACAAGTACACGCCGTTGATAAACTCTTAAGCGAACGCCTCGACGAACATCACAAAGGCCCCGTCCTCATCCTCGGATGCGGACGCGTAGGCATCGCCGCAGCACAACACCTCGATAGCGTTAACAGAGAATACCATATTGTAGATAAAAATTTAAGATTACAACAAAAGCGCCTCTCAAACAAACTCATCAGCGGTGACGCAGCAGATATTGATGTACTAGAAAAAGCCGGCATCCGCACAAGCCCTTCCGTTCTCATAACAACACACGACGACGATACAAATATCTATCTCACACTCTATTGCCGCCGCCTACGCCCCGACATACAAATCATCAGTCGCGCAACACTTGACAGAAACGTCGGCATCCTCCATGCCGCAGGCGCAGACCTCGTTCTCTCCCTCGCCTCCATGATGACAAGCAGTATCATAAACCTTCTTGCCCCCGGCAAGGTTCTCATGCTCAACGAAGGACTCAAAATCTTCCGCAGTACCGTCAGCAAAAAACTGCACGGAAAACCACTCATGGGCAGCGGCATCCGTGGCCTCACACATTGCAGCGTCGTCGCCCTACGCGACAAACAAAATACCATGCTTGTAAACCCCGATCCCAACCATATCCTCTCGCAAGGCGAAGAAATGTTTCTCATAGGCGATTCACAAGCAGAACAAGCCTTCTATGAAAAATTCGGGGCTGAAGAAGGATTAGTTATTTCTCAAGGCTAACCCGGATATTTTACAAGCTGCCTGTAAAGGCTAAAAGATTTTTTTGAAAGATACTTGGGGGGAAACTTTTTTTTAGGAAAAAAAAAGCTTTCCCCCAAACCCCCCTTCAAAAAAAACCATCTGTTTAGCTAGACAATCGGCGCTGCCGCATGGGCAATACAAAACATACTTCATGTAACATTATAAACTAACTCCACTTATTGAATAGCGCTTTTTCTTCATTAGTAGAACAGCAAGCGCGTTTTGAAGGGAGGGGCCTGCCCGAAGGGTGCCGAAGGCATAGCCCTTAGGCGAGGAACGAGCCTTAGGGATACAGAGAGCAGAGATGGTGCGGGGGGAGGGCAAAAAAGAAAAATAAAAAACAGTTTTTAGATTTTACAAGGCACTAGGGGCTGTTTCTAAATAAAGATATTTTTGTTTTTTGAAAGGCACTTGGGGGAAAACTTTTTTTGGAAAAAAAGTTTTCCCCCCTTCAACAAAAAAAACCCTCAATGTTTGCTCAATTATTTTGCTGCGAACACAAGCATGCCTACAATAATCTACAATACAAAAAGTTTACCCTTCAAGACTTTCTCTATATATCTGCAATGACACTTCATTTCAGATCATATGGCATACCAATTGCACTTAAGACACAGACGGCAAAACTTTCAAAAATCTGACAGCTAGCCCGAATGCGTCATTTTTTAAAAAGTTTTCTCTATGTGTTTTTAGGCGCTTAGAAGTGTTTGCCAAAGGATAAAAAATCTGCTAAGAATTGGGTCGGACATATTTTAAAAATGCATCACATGCATGCACATAACAAAGGGCAGAGGCAATTATGGATTTAGGTTTGAGCACCAGCAATACTGAGGAACAGGAAGACATCATTGACCTCACTGATATCATTGACCTGACCGATGTCATCGAAGAAGACAGCACACACGCAGGAGCGCGCGACCTCAAAAATGCCTCCGCTGACATGCTAGGCGGGCCATTAAGCGACTCCTTGGACGATGTGCTAGGCGACGCACTCGGTGGCGCACTCGACGCCGCCATAAATGGCACCCTCGATGAAGCCACAGCGGACTCCATCCTTGGCAAGCCAAAGACAGATCCCGCCGTCAGCGCACATATGAGCGATCTTGGCAATGCCGGTGGCACCGACATTGCCTTCGGTGCTGACGCCGATATCGACGCTTTGCTCGATCAAATGGACAGCGGCGCAAGCCTCCCACCACCAGCAAAACAAAGTCCGTCACCGTATAGCGCCGTGCCCAGCGATCCCTCATTGCCCAACGCAGATGCCCTCGATATGAGCGACTTCGGAGACGACTTTGGCGACAGTGTACCCCTAAATAGCTCAGCTGCTATGAACGACCCTCTCGCTGACGCACTTGACGACGCCTTCGGCACAAACACTGCAAGTACAGCTAAGAATCACCCACTCGACCTCTCAGCCGTCCTCGACGATGCGCTCACCTCCGACATGGCAAGCGACACAGATACCATGGACGATGACGAACCCATAGACCTGTCCGATGCCATAACAAGCGATATTCCCGGACTTGCTGATGTCGACGCACTTCTCAATGATATCGACGTGCCTCCTCAACCAGATGACCTTGACCCCACACATGATATGTCTGCGCAAAGCGCACAAAGCATGGACGACTTACTAGAAAGCATCCTTGATGAAGCGCCCACGCACGCCACAAAGCCAAGTCCGCCTACAACTCCTGTATCACCAGTTGAGGATGACATGGGACTTGGTGACCCCTTGAGCGACTTGGACGCGCTCTTAGATATGCCGGAAGAAGCACCGGTCGCACCTGCGCCAGTCGCAGTAGCCACCGCGCGTGCTCCAGAACAGACCACACCACAAAAGAAACAGCTACGTGTGCAAGTAACACAAACAGCACAAAAAACAGCGCCACAAAAAACAGCCCCTGAACAGATAGAAACAGTATCTGTAAATGAGACTAAAACACAAAAAGTTATGGAAAACCTCTCCGATATCGATAGCCTCCTCCTCGAAGAAGGTATTGTCGACGAGGGCTTCTCTGCCGCCACATTTGCAGAAGATATCTTGCCAGAGCCGCCAGACTCCCCAACGAAGGTCGCCAAAGCCAAGGCCGCCGTCAACGCGCGCCAAAAATCCGATGGCATCTTAGAAGCCTTAGATGCCCTTGATGTTATGCCGCAAATGCAGCAACATTTACAGCAACAAAGCACTGGTACAGTAGAAAGTCCGGACGTCTTAGGCGCACAAACTCGTCCACCCATGCAACGCGCTGAAGCAGATACAGCCCAAGATATCTTGGATGACCTGCTAGATATGCCTGAAGAAGCTTCCGGCACAGCACAAAAAGCGCCCGCTGTCGCCACAAGTGATGAAATGGACATGCTCGCTGATATCGAAAATATTCTTGATGAAAGCGAAGACCTTATCGCTCCGGATTCAAGCCCAGCCCCCGTGCGTGCTCAAGCTCCCACACCTCAGCCAAGTCAAGCCAGCGGACAAGTACACGACGCACTCAAAGAAAAGGTCGAACTCTTAAGCGAGCGCCTCGCAACACTGGAAACTGAGCACAACGCTCTGCACGACAAACACGATGGAGTAGAACAAGCAATGCAGGAAGTTGCCACCGCCGAAAAGGAAAGCCGCAATACTCTGGCAGACCGTATGGCAGAACTTGAACAGCGCCTTAATGAAACTGAAGGGAAAAACTTGCAAGAGCCAGAAAACCTGACAGAACTCCTCGCCTCACTGCAAGAACGCGTAGGCGAATGCGAAGGCTACATCGAACGACGACTCGCACAAAGAGAAGAAGATCAAGCCGAAGAAGTGCGCGCCACACTTGCACAAGCACAAGCAGAACAAGCCGCACAAGATCGCGCTGAAGATTTACAAGCCGCACTCGACAGCTTAAATAATCAAGCACGTACACAATCAAACTTGATGCAAGAAGTACTTGCAACTCTTGCAACCCTACAAGAACGGGTCGACTCCGTCGAAAATGCCGCAGACACGCACGCGCCAAGTGCAGACAATACGGAAGCACTAGAAGATATCCGCGCTGCCTTGTCAAAACTCTCTGAAAAGTCAGGACTCTTTGACGAACGTATCGCCCAATGTGAAATGCAAGCAGAGCTTGTCAGCGACACAAACACCGACAGCGAAACACAAGAGTACATCAAGGCCCTTGAAACTCGCTTGGCACAATGTGAGACGCTCATCGCACAAGTAAGCGATAAACAAGACACTGCCGAGCACGACAGCGATACGCACGACAGCGCAGCACTGCAAGAAAACGTATCACATATTGCTGACAACATACACGCGATCAACGAAAAACTCACCGCATTTGAAGAACGCATCACCCACTGCGAAAGCCAATGCGACGCCGAAAGCCAAGAAACACAGCCCGACATGAGCGAGCAAATGGCAGACTTTGAAGAACGCATGGCGCATATTGAAGCACAAAATGCCGCTCGTGAACAAGAAAGCACCGCAGACGAAGAGAATCCTGAAAGTCCTGAGAAAACAGCGGCTCTCTTAGTAACGCTGGAGGAAGCTATCACCGAACGCCTCGCCGACTTTGAAATGCGCCTCACCGAACGCCTCACCCATTACGGCACCGACCTTGAGAGCCACAAGGAAGAACAAGCCTTGGCAGATACTCACGTACTCAATGCCGTCACAGAGCGCATGGCAGACTTTGAAGCACATCTCACAAAACGCATGGCAGAACGCGTCGCCGAGAGCCTCGCTCAATACGACGCTCAGCGTCAAGAAGCGCAAGACTCCACACCAGAAAGCGCGTCCGCAGAGCAAAAGTCCGAACCGCAAGACAGTGCCTTGCAAAATGCCCTCGTCACCCTCGCCGAGAAAGTCTCCGCCTTTGAAGGTCGCTTCTCCTCCTTTGAAGTACACCTCGAAAAGAGCATGGATAAAATGGCAGCCACAACAGCAGCAAAGGTTATTCGCGAGGAAATCACAGCTCTACTGACGAAAAACTAAGTATACTAGAGCAAGAAAGTATCACGCTATTTTTATTGCATTTTCTGAAAGACTTGTGGGGGGAAACTTTTTTTGAGAAAAAAAGTTTCCCCCACAGCTCTGCTCTCTGTATCCCTAAGCCTCGTTCCTCGCCTAAGGGCTATGCCTCCGGCACCCTTCGGGCAGGTCCCCCCTTCAAAAAAAACCACCTGTTTAACTAGGTAGTTGGCGCTTTTTAATGGGAAACTTGAAAAGGATATTTTTTGAGAATGTTTTGAAAAAGTTAGCGTGCGTTATATATAAAATAAGGGGCGGGGGCTAACCGTTTTCGTCTCTTCACCCGCCCGGTACAGCCCATAGGGGGCCAAGGCCATTCCCCAAAGGGCGGGTTTTTATTTTTTAAAGAAGCTTTTTTGAAAAAACTCACTCTTCCACATAAAAAAACAGCTGTCATATGATTCGTAATAGCTAGGGAAACGCTGATTTAATCGAATTTTTGTTCTTTAACAAGGAAAGCGAATTTC
>CAYJHT010000063.1:0-8630 GCA_964369615.1 uncultured Desulfovibrionaceae bacterium | reverse complement strand
TCGGACGGGCTTATCCTGCGGCAAAGTTTTAACGAAATCCCACCGCGGGTGGAATATTCCATTACGTCAAAAGGGCTTACACTCATGCCCATTTTGAAACTCATGTGCGATTGGGGGCTTAAAAATGTTGACGAACGTTTTGTTTTGACACACCCAGCCTGTCGTTAAATACTGTATTTTTAATATATTGCAGCGACACTATGCTCAGTGCATTTTTCTAGCAGCATATTGGAGAAAATCCTTCCCAAACAAGGCTTTCCCTCTCCCAAGGCATGAATGTCAAGACTCGTTGACCTGCGCGATTTCACGCAGGCGATCCCACAATTGTGCGACGCCAAGGCCTTGAGATGATGATGTTATGAGGGGTTTTGTGCCATTGAGGATACGCGCCCATTCATTTTGCCGCTCTGCACGTTCCTTTTGCTTACATTTATCAGCTTTCGTCAATATGGGAAGGATGGGGATGTGATGCGCTATGGCGAAGTCTGCAAGTTGTCTGTCGAGTTTTTGGGGGGGGAGGCGGCAATCAAGCAGGAGGGCGAGAGCACAGAGTTCATGGCTTGTTGTGAGATATTCTTGCATGAGCTTGCCCCACGCGTTGCGTTCTTGTTTACTGCATCGGGCGTAGCCATAACCTGGTAAGTCTACGAGATAAAAGCCTTCCGGTGTGACGCGGTAAAAGTTCAGCGAGCGTGTTTTCCCGGGTGTAGCGCTGATTTTTGCGAGGCTCTTTCGTCCTGCGAGGGCGTTAATGAGGGATGATTTTCCCACATTTGAACGGCCTGCAAGGGCGATATGCGGTATAATGTGTGTTTCTGTGTCGGTGTCACTTACAGTGCGCAGGATTTGATCCTTTGTATAGGCTGTGACATCAAGTACAAGGGTGGATGTTTTTTTTTCACTCATATTTTATGACCTTTTCGCGTGTTTTTCATGGTGCTCGAGTTTGCGTGTGAGTATAAGACCTATCGTTGCGGCGATGAGGGTCGCAATGATGACATTCCATTGACCTAGCCCTATGATTTTCAGTAAGACAGAAGCAAGTCCGCCGCATACTGCGACAAGTACATGTATACGCGTGCGGCATTGGGGAATAAGGAGGGCTAGAAACATGGCGGTGAGTGCATAATCAAGCCCGAGCGGTCGCACATCTTCTATCAGTGCGCCAAAGTATACCCCTACTATTGTCCCTGCCACCCACGAGGCGTGGGCTGTGGTATTGCAAGCATACAGCGTGGCAAGACGCACGCGCCAGCCTTGTTGTATGGCAGCACTGTGCACAACAAAGGTTTCGTCTGTCAGTTCGCATCCGAGGAGGAAGCGCTGCCAGCGTTTTGTTTTTTGTAAGTGCGCCGCAAGCGAGGCGGACATGAGCATGTGTCGTAAATTTACGACGAAGACGGTTACAATAATTGAGACGACACCGACGCCTGCGCCCCACAGTCCTGCTGTCACAAATTGTGCAGATCCAGCGAAGAGGAAAATCGACATGGTAATGGCAAAAGCAGGGCTCATATTATTTTTCACTGCCAGCACGCCAAAGGCAAAGGCGACAGGTACATAGCCAAGCACGATGGGCAAGGCGCGCTTTACGCCTTCCCATATATGGGCGCGATTGTGTGTAGCTGCGCCGCTCTCTGAAATCATATTATATCCAATAGACAGTAAAAAATGTTTATTTTATCCAAAGAGGCGCCTTGGCGTCCTTTGCTGAAAGTTTTGGCTCTTTGACAGGCCAATCTATGCCTAAGTCCGGTGAATCCCAGCGATAGGCACCTTCATCTGTGGGGTCGTAGAAGTCAGTGACTTTGTAGTGGAAATGGGCTATCTCTGATGTGACGACGAAGCCATGTGCAAGACCCGGGGGAATCCAGATTTGCCATTGATTATCATGACTGAGCTCTTCGCCATACCATTTTCCATATGTAGGTGAGCTTTTACGTATATCAATGACAACATCAAAGACGGAGCCAAGGGAGACAGAAACGAGTTTTCCTTGTGGGCGAGTTATCTGAAAGTGCAGGCCGCGCAAGATGCCATAAGCTGAACGCGAATGATTATCTTGTACAAATGGCATGTTGATGCCTGCCTGTGCGTAGCGTTCCTGTTGCCATGTTTCGACAAAGTAGCCTCTTGTATCACCAAAGACTCTTGGCTTTATAAGCAAGACACCTTCAATATGTGTTTTTATTATTTCCATGCTTATCGTCCCTTACTGCCGTCTGCCAGTTCTAATAAGTATTCGCCATAAGCTGATTTACGCAAGGCTACGCCGCAGGCGCGTAATTGTTCGGCATTTATAAAACCCTTACGCCATGCGATTTCTTCGGGGCAGGCGACATAGAGTCCTTGGCGTGTTTGTACGGCTTGGACGTAGGAGGAAGCAGCAAGGAGAGAGTCATGTGTGCCTGTGTCGAGCCAAGCGATACCGCGTCCCATAAGTTCCACCTGCAGAGTTCCGCGCTGCAAGTAGGCATTATTAACGTCGGTTATTTCAAGTTCACCGCGAGGTGATGGTTTAATAGAGGCAGCGATATCCACCACATCTTTGTCGTAGAAATACAAACCTGTGACGGCGTAATTTGATCGCGGATTTTGTGGTTTTTCTTCGATGCTTATGGCGCGGTGATGTGCGTCAAATTCTACCACACCATAACGCTGTGGGTCGCTTACGTGGTAACCAAAGACAGTAGCGCCCTGTTCGTTTTCAGCGGCACGCTGTAGAAGTGTGTCTATATTATGCCCAAAAAAGATATTATCGCCTAGGACGAGGCAAGAGGGATGCCCTTCGATAAAGGGGCGTGCAAGAAGAAATGCTTGCGCTAATCCGTCTGGTGATGGCTGGACGATGTAGTGAAAATCACAACCCCAAGCACTGCCATCTCCCAGCAATTCTTGAAAAAGAGGCAGGTGCAATGGTGTTGAGATGATGCTTATATCTCGTATGCCTGCTTGGAGCAGTATGCTTAGGGGATAATAAATCATCGGCTTATCGTATATGGGCATGAGTTGCTTACTCACGCTCAATGTGAGTGGGTGCAAGCGTGTTCCCGATCCGCCTGCCAGAATAATACCTTTACGCTCTTTCATGTGTTCTCGCCGTATAGTTTTTTTGAAGCCAGTCTTGATAGGCGCCACTACGTGCGCGTGTCAACCAGTCTTGATTGTCTAAATACCAGCGTACTGTTTCTAAGATACCTTCATCAAAGGTATAAGCAGGTGTCCAGCCGAGTTCGTTTTCCATGCGTGTGCAGTCTATGGCGTAGCGAAAATCGTGCCCCGGGCGATCTGGAACAAAGCTTATAAGGTCGGTATAGACGCCATTTTTTCGGGGGACATAGTGGTCAAGTACCTTGCATATGGTGGTAACGACCTCCATATTCGTGCGCTCTGCTCTGCCGCCTATATTATAGGTGCGTCCTACTGTGCCACGCTGCAACACAGCTTCAATAGCCGTGCAATGATCTTCCACATGGAGCCAGTCACGTATGTTATCACCCTTGCCATAGATGGGCAATGCTTTTGCGTCTAAGGCTTGACACATCATAAGAGGGATTAACTTTTCAGGAAATTGCCTAGGCCCATAATTATTGGAGCAATTGGTAATAAGGATGGGCAAGCCATAGGTCTCATGAAAGGAGCGCACAAGGTGGTCACTGGCAGCTTTTGATGCTGAGTAAGGACTGTTTGGGGCATAGGGGCTGTCTTCCGTAAAGGGTGGGTCTGTCAAGGAAAGTGTGCCAAAGACTTCATCCGTGGACACATGTAAGAAACGAAAAGCCTCTCTTTTTGCCCCTGCAAGGCCTTGCCAATACTTAAGCGCCACGCGCAACAAAACGCAGGTACCAAGCACATTTGTACGCACAAAGGCATCGGGGTCTACAATGGAGCGATCCACATGGGATTCGGCGGCAAAATTGACGATAGCATCTGGCGCATGTGTGCGCAATGCATGCGCCATAAGCTCTTCATTACCGATATCGCCGTGGATAAAAACATGATTTTTGTCGTTGGCAATGGCAGCAAGATTATCCATATTGCCGGCATAGGTAAGTTTATCCACATTGATGATGGAGCGCCCTGCAACGCAACTTTGCAAGACGAAGCAAGAGCCTATAAAGCCTGCCCCGCCTGTAACAAGATAGGAGTTCATAATACTTTCCCCGTTAAGTTTCCAAACCATGACATGTCGCTGCTGACAAGATAGCGTATCATTATACGAAAAGCAATATTTCCACATCCACTTGCGGTGGCAATCTGAGACATTCTCATGTTTTTTAAAAAAGATTTTTTGAAAGGCATGTGGGGGGAAACTTTTTTTGGGAAAAAAAGTTTCCCCCCACATGCTTTTCCAAAAAACAAAAATATGTTTATTTAAAAACAGCTTCTAAAAAGTGTCTCCCATAAAACGAACAGTGCCACGCGTAGCATTGAGGCGCTTTTTAAAGGCTGTTCGCCATTCTGTCCCTGCTAAATGCTTTGCAAGCCATTCTGTGAGATGCAAAACAGTACGCTTGTCATTGCGGGTGGTAAGGATACGTCCGATACCTACCTTGCATGAAGGACAGCTTACGAGGATGGGGCCTGCATAGCTTGCGAGAGCGTCCTCAAGATTTTTTTCTTTGCGCTCACGCAAGATGTTGTAGATATGAGGTGAAGTCATGGCTCCCATGCCGGATTCGCCGCAACAGCCAGGGGAAACAATAAAATCTGCTCCTGTCGCCTCTGTGAGTGCGCGCAGTAAGAGAGTGCGTCCTTTCACCTTATGTACGCCGACCCATTCTGCATGACAAGCACCGTGATACAGACGCGGTGCGCCGTCAAGGTTCGCGTCTAAGGGGAGATGCGGCAAGGTGAGTTGTACCACATCTTTTTGCTTTAATCCTTGAATGTGTGCGGGCAAGTCCATGTGGGCAAGCCCTTCAATACAAGAGCCGCAACTTGTCACAAGGTATTGCAAGGAAAGTCCGGCGCTTTGTGCCTCTTCAAGCAAGGTCTGAAATTGTTTGCGCACCATGTCGCGATTGCGCCTATATGTTTTTTCCATGCCGGCTGTCATAAGTGGATAGCCGCAGCATAAATGCTTTGGCGGTATGATGACAGTATAGCCCGCCGCAAGTAAGAGCATGAGCGAGGCATTTGCAATGCGATCATAAAAAAGAGCGCCGCCGCATCCCGGAAAGTATAAAACTGCCGGACGCTGTGCGTGGTTTTCGGGGGGGGCTGAGGCGAGGGCTTCGGCCTCAGATAGGCTTAAGGGGGAAAATATATGTCCTCGTTGCAACTTTAAGGATTCATAGGCATTTGTATAGCCCATCTTTGGCCCCTTTGTTGCAAAGAGGGGATTTTCAAAGTGCTTTTTCCATGTTTGGGGTACAAATCCTAAAAATTTATTCTGTGTCTTTTGTCCCACGGAAGCCAACTTTGCTGCTTTGGGGACGCGCTGCTGCGGTTGTTTTGCCAGCCATTCCAGGACGCGAGATTTCAAGGGGTGACCACCATGACCTTGACCTTCCAGCATTTTACGCAAAGTGAGGGCGACTTCACCGGAGGGGATTTTCACGGGGCAAATAGATGTACAACGTCCACAGGCAGTACAATGCTCAAACATATTGCGGATATGCGTAAACAAGCTTTCGTCAATACGGCCTTTGTTTGCTTGTGAATAGTACACGGCCTCTAAGAGCATGCCCAAGACCATGTTCTTGTTGCGTGGGTGCCATTGCATGGAGCGTTCAGGGTATGCCATTGAACACACATGCTTACACTTGCCACAGCGCGTGCAATTTTGTACGAGTTCCAGAAGATGGATGAGCTGTGTTTTGTTTGTCAAGCCGCTTTCGCGAATATCGGCAATCAGGCCGTTAAACGAAAATGTAAAGGGGCGAACAGGTAAATCCTTGTAGACAAGCTTTGCAGGGTTTAATATGTCGCGTGGGTCAACGCGTTCTTTAAACTCACGTAAGTCTTTGATTTTTTCTTCAGATAAGAAGGCAATCTTTGTAATACCGATGCCGTGTTCACCGGAAACAGCCCCGCCCATATCTTGCGACATGCCCATAACTTTTGATGCGACGTTTTCTGCTTCGGCGAGCATATGGTGGTCGCTTGAGTTGACGGGAATATTGACGTGGCAATTGCCATCGCCTGCGTGCATATGGCTGGCTACGATGATGCGGCTGGCCAGCATGTATCGATGAATTTTTTCAATTTTTTTCTGCAAGTGCTCATATTTGACTTGCAATTCTTTTAAGAAGAGCGTTGCGCGCATGAGCATTTCTTCATCGCTCATTTCTGTGGCAAGCACATCGCCTCGTGCGGCTTTGGAGGTGTAGGAAAATTCTTTGTTAAATTCTTTATCTTCCAGGGGAAAGCCTTGCAAGCGTCCGACAGCTTGCAGGGCGTGTCGAAAAGCGCGTGCGGCGCATTCAAGGTTTAATTGTTCAAGGTATAAAGCAAAATCAGGGATGCGCTCCATGGGGATGACGACGTCTTCGTTCATTTTAAAACCGGACGTGCGTTTGGCAATGGCAGAGAGTTTGTGTCTGTCTTCCCAAAAGAGTTCGGCTTGCTTGGTGTCTTTTGCGACGATGATATCTACATGTTCTTGTATTTCGACGACGGCGACGATATCGCGCACGAAGGTGTCGAGAAGTATGGGCTCATCGCCGTCTACTTGTAAGATGATGACGGAAATGGGATCGCCGCCGAATTTTTCTGATTTTCTTTTATATTCAATAGCCTGAACATATTTTGCATTAAATTCTTCGAGAGCTGAGAGGCGTGCGTAGTCGCCGCTTAGGCGGACGCGGTCGCGTAGGGCGACGAGTTCTCGTATGACTATGGCGGCGGCATGCATGGATCGTCCGAAAAATTCGAGCACCATAACGCGTGAGTGTTCTGGTTGTTTGTGTAGGACGAAGCAGGCTTCTGTGATGAGACCATCGACGCCTTCTTTTTGCATGCCTGGCAGTCCGCCGAGTGCTTTGTTTGTGACGTCTTTGCCAAGGCCTAGTCCGCGTATTTCGTGACCTTTGAGGCTTACTACGGAGCGCACGCCGCCGGAGATGTCTTTGATTTCAAAGACAGCGACTTCATCTGGTAGGATTTTGTGTCGCGGGTGATTTTTTCTTTCTATTGTGACGATTTCTCCTGTGGGTGTGACCATGCGCCACCAAAGGAGGTTATCAAGTGTGGTTCCGTATTCGAATGCGCAGGGACCGCCGGCATTTTCAGCGATATTGCCGCCGATGGTGGAGGCGAGTTTGGATGCGGGGTCAACGGAGAAAAACAGTCCTGCGTTTGCGGCGGCTTTTATGGCTTCGTGCGTGAGTAGTCCTGCTTCGCATGTGAGTGACAGGGTATTTTTGTCAATACTTGTGATGCGTGTGAGTCGAGTGAGGTTAACGACGACGGTGCGTTTTCGTGCGGGTACTGCGCCGCCTGTCATGCCTGAGCCGCCGCCGCGTGGTATGAGGGCGAATTTTTTATCATTGGCGAGGCGCACGAGTGCGGCGACGTGTTCTGTGTTGTCTGGTTCTACGACGCACAAGGGGAGTTCCATGCGTAGATCTGTGGCATCTGTGGCATTTTCTACGAGTGCGCCTGGTCGGGTTATGATGCATTCATCTGGCATGATGGTGCGCAGGTTTTCTACGAGTTCGTGTCGGAAGACGTTTTCTGCTTCATAGGCTGACCAGAACATGGTGATGCCTTCGCCTATGCTTGTGGCGTAGTGGTGTGCGAGTGCGAGTGATTCTGCTTCGTAGCGTTGTTGGACGCTATGTCGCACGGTTTCGGCGTTGATGAAGGGGTTGTATGCGACGAGGAAGAGTTCTTCGGCTATGGCTATGGCGAGTCGGCGCACGGATTCTGGCCATTCTTCGAAATCGTCGCCGTGGATGCGTAGGATTCGGTCAACAACATAGTTTGGTAGGATGGATATATGTGGGCCTTTATGCGCCATGATGAAGCCTCATGTAGTTTTTTTGAGATGTAAGATTGTTTTTGCGGGAATTTAGGTATGATTCCACGCAGAGAAGGGGTGTATACACAAATTAACATTTTTATATCGGTGGTCGTGGCTGACTTCTTGTCTTGCCCATGTGGGCATCATAAAGATTTCTTTTTCGGATGCAAGTTCTATTTCTGCGACAACGAGGCCGGTATTGTGTCCTTGGAAGAGGTCTATGTCCCATGTGTGTTGTTTGTGGGGGAGTTTATAGCGTATTTTTTCTATCACGTGTGTATGTGCGGCGTATTGTAGGAGGAGTTGCGCTTCGTTGTATGGGATATTGTATTCGTATTCGGTGCAGGTGATGTTATGATTTTTTCCTTTTATTGTGATCCATGCTTGGGCTTTTTCGTGCATATTTACAATTTCCCCATTTATATTGCACGGTGTTGCACATCGCACGCGAATAATTCTGTCTTTTTCTAGGGAGAGGTAGGCTTGTGTATAGTGGTGTGCTTTACAGGGTGTGTCAAGCCATGGGGTTCCGTGTACGAGGAATTTGCGTTCTATTTCTGTGGCCATAATGTATATTGTATAGGGGGATTTGTGTTGGTATCTTTATAAAAAGCATTGTCGGTGGTGTATTTGACAGCGCATTTTTTTTAGTTACACAGGT